>PMKB01000181.1 GCA_003157595.1 Solirubrobacterales bacterium | reverse complement strand
GCCGGGTCGCCCGCCACCACGGCGCCTCCCGCGCCCACGGACACGCGGCGCGCACCCGGGACCGCAACGGTGGCGGTCGGCGCGAGGACGCCTTCCTGGGGCGGGGCGGCCTGCGCCGGCAAGGCCTGGGCCGGCAGCGCTTGCGGCGTGGGTACGACCCGCGCGCCCGGCGCCGTCGGCACCGGCCGTGGCATCGGCGAGCGCGCAGGCAGATTGCGCAGTCTGTCCTCCTGCTGCTCGAGCCAATCAGACATCCGGCGGATCTCGCGCGCCTGCGCGAAATAAAGGAGCACGAGCAGCGCCAGTCCGATGATCGCCGCGAAGCCCGCGTAGGCGCCGATCGACTTGATGTCCGACTGCAGAGAGAACGCGAGGACCATCAAGGGCGGCAGTCTATGAGGACTCGATGACGACGGGCGCGTTGACCCGCATCTCGGTCAGCTGAGCAACCTTCTCGGCGAGCCCGACCGCGTCGGCTTCCAGCACCAGCAGCGAGATCTCATCGAAGATCGCCTCGACACGCTCGGTGTCCATGGGGTCGCGCTGGGCCAGCCAAATCTTCTCGGCGGTGGTCGGCAGCGCCTGCTCGTAGGGGTTGAAGAGATCCTCCTTCAGCTTCTCCCCCGGCCGCCGGCCGATCAGCTCGATCGCGATGTCGACGCCGGGCTTCAGGCCGGACAGCTCGATCATCTTGTTCGCCAGCTCGAGGATCGAGACCGGCTCGCCCATGTCGAGCACGAACAGCTCGCCCCCGCCGCCGAGCGACCCGGCGCGGATCACCAGCGCAACCGCCTCGGGAATCGTCATGAAATAACGCGTCATCCCCGGGTCGGTCACGGTCACCGGACCGCCGGCCGCGATCTGGCGCCGGAAGATCGGCACGACGCTGCCAGAGGAGCCGAGCACGTTCCCGAACCGGACCGCCATGTAACGGGTCTCGGGGAAGCGGCGCTGGGCCGCGTCGATCGCGCACTCGGCCAGCGCCTTGGAGGCGCCCATCACCGTGGCCGGCATGACGGCCTTGTCGGTCGAGATCAGCACGAAGGCGTCCAGGCCGAGCTGCCCGGCGACGGTCGCGACGACGCGTGTCCCGATCGCGTTGTTGCGGATCGCCTCGACCGGGTTTCGCTCCATCAACCCGACGTGCTTGTAGGCGGCCGCGTGAAAGACGATCGACGGCTGCTCCTCGCCGAGCACCTCCCGCATCCGCTCCTCCTCCTTACAGTCCGCGAGCACGGGAGCGAGCGACGACGGGTGGACATGGCGGTCCTCCTCCAGCTCGCGCAGGATGTTGAACATGTTGTCCTCGGCGTGGTCGACGAGGATCAGCTTTCGCGCACCCGCGCGCACGATCTGGCGGCACAGCTCGGAGCCGATCGACCCCCCCGCTCCAGTGACCAACACCGACTTCCCGTGCAGGTAAGCGCCGACCTGGCCCAGCTCCATCTGCACCGGCTCGCGGCCGAGCACGTCCTCGACCTGCACGTCGCGCACCGCGCGGGCGACGTTCACCGAACCGGCCAGCAGCTCGAACACGGTCGGCAGCGTGCGGACGGGGATCCCGCGTTCGCGGCAGGCCGTGACGACGCGCCCGCGCAGCTCGCCCGGGGCCGAAGGGATCGCGATGATGACCTCGTCCGGTTCGGCGTCGTCGAGGATCTGCGGCAGATCGCGCGTCGTCCCGCGCACCCGCACACCCTCGAAGCGCAGCCGCCGCTTGAGCGGGTCGTCATCGACGAAGCCGACCGGGTGAAGCCCGAGATCGGCGTTGCGGGCGAGCTCCTGGCAGACCAGGCGCCCACCCTGGCCGGCGCCGACGATCAGCACGTTGCGGCGACCGCGCGCAGCCGAGCGCAACCCCGGAAGACGGCGATCGTTCGCAGCGCGCGCGAGCACGCGCGCGGCGGTGAGAAACGCCAGCGAGAGCAGGAAGTAGAAGGCGACGACGCTGGCCGGCAGGCCGACGTTCACCGTGGCGATCACGTGATGCAGGCGGCCGTAGCGGACGAACGTCGCGGACGTGCGCACCAGCCGCTGCAGCGGATGCGTGATCGCGACGATGCTGACGAGCAGCACCGTGGCGATCACGAGCGAGCGCACCAGCAGCTCGATGTCGCGCTGCCCGACGTAGCGCCAGCGGCGCTGGTACACGCGCGAGAGGGCCAGGATCGCGACCGTGCCCACGACGACCCACGGCAGCGTGCGCGTGAACAGCAGCTTGTAATTCCCGTGCCTAGAGAGCGACTCGTCGAAGCGCAGCCAGAACGCCAGGTAGTACGCGAGCGCGACCAGCCCAGCGTCCACCACGAGTTGCGGCAGGGAATGGCGGTGAAGCGGGAAGGCCGCCGAACGAAGCCGTCGGCGCATTGCACCGATTGTAGGGACTACGCGGTCATCTCAATCTCCCGCGCCGCGCGCTACACGACGATCGAGAGCGCCGCGCCGGCCGCGCCGAGCAGCAGCCCGGCGAGCACGCCCGGATCGCGGCGCACGCGCTCGCTGGCCGGACGCTCGCGCTTGCGCAGCTCGATCTGCTCGGGGCGAACCAGGCGCGCCATCCGCCGCTCGGCGATCAGCCGCTCATCGACGGCGCCGAGCTTTCCCTCGAAGGTCGTCCAGACCGGCGTCCCGAGCGCCACCGCCTCGCGGTTCATCGTCCCGCCGGCGCTGATCACCAGATCGGCGTAGGCGATCAGCGACTGTGCGTCGATCGCGTGCTCGGGCACGATGAAGCCGCCGGCGCCCAGGAGCTCCTCACGCTGGGACTCGATCCGCGGCAGTACGACGGCCTGCGAGCCCTGGACGCGCTCGAGCACACCGGCGAACAGCTCATTCTCGAAGCGGTGGTAGAGCGATACGGCGGGCGGCGTGCGAACCACCACGATCGGCTCGCGCGGATCGAGGCCAAGCTCGCCGAGCACGGCCGCGTCGGGCTCGAAGTCGGCGAGGTAGTACTCCTCCTTCAGCCCCGGGTAGGCACGCACCTTGCCCCGCGCGCCGTAGCGATCCAGACGGCCGGGCGGGATCGCGTCGGGCACGACGACGACGCCGGCGAGGCGGCAGTTGACGTTGTGCTGCACGCTCGCCCACTCGTAGTCGAACATCGTCGCGCAGGGAATTCGCAGCGCCGCCGCGGCGACCGTCACGTCATTGGAACCGTGGCCGAAGGCCAGCTCGAAGCGGCGCCCTCGCGCCCACCGGGCCAGCGCGAACGAGCGCGACCCCAGACCGAGCGCCTTCGCCGCCAGGCCGGCGCCGCGGTGGCGACCGATCACCGTCGGCTCCAGGCCGAGCCTTTGCGCCAGCTCCACCGTCTGCGCAAAGTCGCGCGCGGTGACCGACACCGTGTGCCCGCCGGCTCGCAGGCGCGCCACGATCGGGCGCATGACGAGCGGGTGCGGGCTGTTGGTGAGGTCTACCCAGACTCGCATCGCCGTCCCCAACGCTACCCTTCTGACGCCGTGTTTGAGCTCGCGTCCGTCACCAACGCCCTGGTCAACGTCGCCACGACGATCATCAACGATCTCGGCTACCCGGGCATCTTCCTGCTGCTGGTCGCCGGCTCGGCGGGCATCCCGGTGTCCTCGGAGGCGGTCATGCTGTTCGCCGGGTTCGACGTCTACAAGGGCCATTTCACGTTGATCGCGGTCATCCTCGTCGGCATCCTCGGCGACATGGTCGGCGCGACGCTGGCCTACGCGATCGGCTACTTCGGGCGCATCGAGCTGATCCAGCGCCACGGCGCCAAGGTGCACATCACGCCCGAGCGCCTGGAACGCGCCGAACGCTGGTTCGCGCGCCACGGCACCAAGGCAATCCCGATCTGCCGCATCCTGCCGCTGGTGCGCGCCTACATGTCCTTCCCGGCCGGCGTCGCCGAGGTGCCCTACCTGCGCTTTCTCGCTCTCAGCGCGCTCGGCGGTGTGCCCTGGATCGCCTTCTGGGGCATCCTCGGGCGCGCCGTCGGCTCCCATTACCACAGCGTGCAGAGCAACCTGCACTACGTCGACATCGCGGCGGTCGTGCTGATCGTCGCCGCGATCGTCTATCTCCTCAGCCGCCGGCGCAGGAGGAAACTCGCCGTCTGAACCCCCGCCGCGGGCCGGTGCGCGCATCACGCTGCGCCAGGCGGTCGCGCTCGGACTCCTCCACGGGCCCGCCGAGCTCGTGCCGATCTCATCGTCGGGCCACACGACACTGCTGGCCTGGCATCGCCACTGGAGCTACGGCGCCCTCGACCCGGCGGCGCGCAAGCGCTTCGAGGTGGCCCTGCACGCCGGCACCACCGCGGCGCTCCTGTTCGCGGGCCGCCGAGAGCTCGCCGCGAGCCTGCGCGCCAGCCCGACCGGCGCCAGCCCGACCGGCGCCAGCCCAACCGCGGTCGTCGTG
>PMKB01000042.1 GCA_003157595.1 Solirubrobacterales bacterium | reverse complement strand
GGAGATGCCGACGGACGCGCCGAGCTGCGTGCCGCTGTTGCTGTTTGCGGATGCCGTGAGGAGCGCGGGCGTGCTCGAGCTCGCCCATGTCCCCGGCGCCGAGGTTGTCGCGTACACGTAGGCGACACCAACGTAGGGGTACGCGGCGCCGTCGTAGGGCGCCCCGACGACGATCGTGTCGCCGCTCGCGGAGATCGCGACGGACCAGCCGAGCTCGCCGCCAAGGGGGCTCTCATCCGCGGGGTTATAACTCAGCACCGCTTTCGGTGTGCTTGTGTTCGTCCAGGCATCGCCCGTAGTGGTGAACACGTCGGCCGAGCCCTGGGTGTTCGACCGGTAGTACAACTGGCCAGGGAGCTCGGTGCCGGCGGGTGCGCCGGCGACAATCGTGTTGCCGGCGATCGCAACCGAAAAGCCAAGCTCGGTACCAGGACCCCCGCTCGAGTCGGTTAGCTCGGCGGTCTGGGTCGCGCTCGCCCACACGCTTCCCGGCATCTGAAACACATACACCGCGCCTTGCAGCGCGTTTGAGCCCACGGTATGGAAGGGGGCACCGACGACGACCGTGTTGCCCGAGGTCGCGACCGAGTAGCCGAATCTATCGCCGTAGTCCTCGCCGCTTACGTTGCCGGCGCCGTCGCTCGCGGTCAGCTCTGCCTGCTGGATAGACGGGTCGATCCGCAGGGGGTAGCGCGCACCGCGGTCGTTCACGTGCAGCACGGCTTGAGCGCCGTGCAACGTGAGCCACGCGTGCAACGCGCGACCATTGGCGTCGATGGCGTGGACGCCCGTGTAGCGTAGACCGTCGGGCAACAGCAGCGTGCCGTGCGAAAGACGCACGCCGGCGGGGAAGGCGAGCGAAAGCGCCAGCGCCCCCGATCCTGCCGGACGCGTTGCGATATCGAAGCCCTGCTCGAGCCCGAGCGGACCGTTTGCCCACCATTCGCGCAGCGAACCGTACGCATAACTCACGCGGTTGGCGCTCGCAACGGGCGACACCGGCTGGAGTGTCTTGAGCGTGGCCCCGCGCCCGAACGCCGTGAGCGAGATAGCGACCTGCGTTGAGCCAGTCATGATCGCGACCCCCGCGCGCGCGAATCGCGCCGAGAACCGCTGCGCCGGATTGCGCGCGACCAACCCCTCGACCCGATACGCCGCCGTGTCACGCCCAAGGGCCGCCGAAATCGGGCCCTGTGCCACCGATGGCAAACTCAACAACCCAGTCCGAGACGCAACATGAGAGCCCGCGACAGGGGCAACCGGCCGACTCGCTCCGCCCGCCCCCCCGTCGACCAGCACCCCGAGCGCGAGACACGCGAGCGCGAGCGCCGCAACCATGCGCCCGAGCGGGACGGCTCTGCGAGGAGCCGCGGAACGAGCGGCCACGCCAAGCCCAGGTGACGGTTGCAAACGGCCTGTCCAAACGCTCATCGCAGCCCCCTCATGGTGTGTGCTGCCGTGACGAAGCATCCAGACCGGTCGAAACACCGAGCCTCCGCCCGCCTGGTGGGAGTGCTCGCGCTACGCCGGTCCGCCGACTTCGGTTCAGACGGGTCGCGCAAGCCAAGCTCAGTCGATCGGGGGGATCTTTACCAGTCCCACGCACCGGCGCCAAATGCGACGTGTACGTATCTCTACGTACCTCGCGTCCTCCTAACGGGAGACGGCGAACGCACGAACCTCGTCCTGGCCGGTGTGAGCGGCTGCGTGACCGGACATACTTGCTCGCGCGATGCGCGGTCAAACGCTCACCGACACACAGCTGCTCTTGGACCTCGTCGGCGAGGCCTACGGCTTCGACGACCTCGTCGAGTACCGCCAAGGCATCCTCGAGGTCATCACTCGCGTGGTGCCCTGTGACCGGGTGGGTTACAACGAGATCACCCCTGATGAGTCGTTCGCGATCACGGTCCCCGAGTTCGACCCTAGCCTGCTAACCCGGTTTGGGGCGCTGATTTACGAGAACCCGCTGATCCAGCGCTACGAGCAAACGCGTGACGGTCGCCCCTACCGGATCTCCGACATGGTCGACCAGGAGACCTTCCACAGCCTCGATCTCTACCAGCGGTTCTACCGACCGCTCGGCATCGAGTGGCAGGTCGCGTTCACGCTGCCAGCTCGCGCGCCGCTGATCGTCGGCATCGCGCTCACCCGCACGCACGAGGACTTCACGAAGCGCGAAGTGCAGCTGCTCGCGCTCGCCCGCCCACACCTGATGCAGGCCTACCGCAACGCCGAGCTGTGGAGCACACGCAAGGCAACACTCGCCGCACTCGAACAGGGNNCGCTCGCCCGCATCTGATGCAGGCTTATCGCAACGCCGAGCTGTGGAGCGCGCGCAAGGCGATGCTCGCGGCACTCGAGCAGGGCCTCGACACGCTCGGCCAGCACATCGTCGTGCTCGACCCCCACCAGCGCATCGAGTTCGCAACCGACGGCGCACGCCGCCTCCTCGGCGACACACTCGCCAACCGCCGCGGACTCCCAGATGAGATTCGCGCGTGGATCACGGAGCACCACGACCGGCGCCCAGCGGCCGAACCGCTCATCCGTGACATCGCCGGCAACACGGTGCTCGTGCGCCTGCTACCGAACAAGCGCAGCGACCGCCGCGAGGTACTGCTGCTCGAAAACGGGACCGGGCAGCTCAGCGTCAACGCACTACGCAGCCTCGGGCTCACCCAGCGAGAAGCCGAAACCCTGCACGCGGTAGCCCTAGGCCAGTCGCCGTTACAAACAGCCCAAAGAATGGGTATCGCGACGCGCACCGTCGAGAAACACCTCCAGCACATCTACGACAAGCTCGGCGTACGCGGCCTCTCACAAGCAACTGCAACCGCCTGGGCGGCGGTCGGCGTACAACGCTCGCTAACAGCCTGACCACGACAGGACCCGCCCATCGTAACTGAAGGGCGAGGTTGTCCTGCTCACCATCTACGCGCATTGACAGACGCTCGCTCCCGGGTCGATGCGGGCGCGTCAGCGCACACGAGTCGCGCTCCTGCCTCGGACGACGGATGAAAGTCAAGGG
>PMKB01000337.1 GCA_003157595.1 Solirubrobacterales bacterium | reverse complement strand
AGCTTCGGCGAGTTCTCGTCCAAGTTCGCCACCGCCGCCGCCCAGGCACCCCACCTGGGCGATCCCGAGGTGATCACGTCCGAGGTGGGCACCCATCCGCTGCCCATCGCCCGTGACGACGTCGACCTGTACGCGCTCACCCACAACGAGACGTCGACCGGGGTCACGATGCCGATCCTGCGCCCCGACGGTGCGGCCGCACCCGCCGCCGGGGGCGGCCTGGTGGCCGTCGACGCCACCTCGGGGGCCGGCGGCCTGGCCGTCGACCCGGCCGAGTTCGACGCCTACTACTTCGCCCCGCAGAAGTGCTTCGGCTCCGACGGCGGGCTCTGGCTCGCGCTGCTGAGCCCCGCCGCGATCGAGCGCACCGCGCAGGTCGCCGCCTCCGGCCGTTTCATCCCGGCCTTCCTCTCGCTCGCCGATGCGCTCGCGAACTCGGAGAAGAACCAGACCGTCAACACGCCGGCGATCGCGACGCTCTACCTGATGGCCGAGCAGCTCGACTGGATGGCGGCAGGCGGTGGCTTGGAGTGGTGCGTCGCACGGACCCGCGAGTCCTCCGGCCACATCTACGAATGGGCGCAGCGCGGCGCCGTGACGACGCCGTTCGTCGCCGATGCCGCCGCACGGTCGCTGGTCGTCGCCACGATCGACTTCGACGAGTCGATCGACGCCCCCGCGATCGCGGCGACGCTGCGCGCCAACGGGATCGTCGACATCGAGCCATACCGCAAGCTCGGGCGCAATCAGCTGCGAATCGCCACCTATCCCTCGGTCGAGCCCGACGATGTGCGGGCGCTGACCGCGTGCATCGACTATGTGTTGGAGCGTGTCGCATGAGCGCCCGGGTGCTGGTCCGCGAGGACGTCGGCGAGTCGGGCCTGGCCCTGCTCCGCGAGCACTTCGAGGTGGAAACCGGGTTCGACTGGTCGGTCGAGCAGCTCGCCGAACGGATCGGCGAGTTCGACGCGATCCTTATCCGCTCGGCTACCAAGCTGACCGCCGAGCTGATCGAACGCGGCGAGCGACTGAAGGTCATCGGGCGTGCCGGCGTGGGCGTCGACAACGTCGATGTCGCGGCGGCGACGCGACGCGGGATCGTCGTCGCCAACGCGCCGCAGTCGAACGTCGTGACGGCCGCCGAGCACACGCTCGCGCTGCTGTTGGCGCTCGCCCGCAACATCCCGCAGGCGCACGCCTCGCTGACCGCCGGGCGCTGGGAGCGCTCGAAGTTCTCGGGCGTCGAGCTGTGCGACAAGCAGCTCGGGATCGTCGGCTTCGGACGCATCGGCCAGTTGGTCGCGACCCGTGCGCGCGGCTTCGGCATGCGCGTGATCGCGTTCGATCCACTGGTCTCCGCCGAGCGCTACCGCGAGCTGGGCGTTGAGAAGGCGGCGACCGTCGACGATGTCTACGCGCGCGCCGAATTCCTCACCGTGCATCTGCCGGTCACCGACGAGACGCGCGGGATCATCGGCGCGGAGGCGATCGCGAAGATGCGCGACGGCGTGCGCATCGTCAACGTCGCGCGCGGCAAGCTGATCGACGACGCGGCGCTGCAGGCCGGTCTCGACAGCGGGAAGGTGGCCGGGGCGGCGCTCGACGTCTTCCCGAGCGAGCCGATCACCGACTACCCGCTGTTCACGGGCTACGCCAACGTCGTCGTGACGCCGCACCTCGGTGCCTCGACGGCCGAGGCGACGGACCGGGCCGGCTTCCAGAGCGCCGAGCAGATCGTGCTGGCGCTGACCGGCGGCGCCGTCACCACGGCGGTCAACATCCCGTCGGTCGACGCCGAGGCGATGGAGGCACTGGCGCCGTTTCTGCCGCTGGCGGAGCACCTCGGCCACCTGGCGATGGGCTTGGCGGCCGGCAGTTCGGTCGAGCGCATCGAAGCCGCGTTCCTCGGTCGGATCGCGGACCTCGACACGCGGCTGCTGACCCTCGCGGTGATCACGGGCGCGATGCGCGGCCGCACCGAGGAGGATGTCAACTACGTCAACGCCGGGGCGTTCGCGCAGGAGCGCGGGATCGTGATCGAGGAGACCAAGAGTCGCGAGGCCGAGGACTTCAACGAGCTGATCCGCGTCACCGTCGTGGCGGGTGGCGAGCGCGTGGCGGTCGCCGGGACCGGCGTCGGCCCAGGCCAGGTGCCCCATCTGGTCGAGGTCTGGGACCACCGCTTCATGGTCGAACTGGCGCAGCACGTCTCGGTCTTTCGCTACCGCGACGTTCCCGGCATGATCGGACACGTCGGTACCGTTTTCGGCCGTAACGCCATCAACATCTCCTCGGCGGCGGTGGGCCGCCAGGCGGACGGACACGATCACGGCGACGGTGGGCTCGCCGCGATGGTCGTGACCACCCACGAGCCGGTGCCGGACGCCGTCGTGGCGGAGGTGCTCGCCGCGGCCGAGTTCGTCAGCGGGCGGAGCGTAACGCTGGGTTGAGACGCGAGGGACATTGAGACGGCGTCTTGGGCAGGCCGCCGAGAGCGAGGCGGCGGCTTTTGCCCGCCGTGATCCGTTCTGGCCCGCCCAGGTGACGGTGCTCGCGGCGATCCTGCTCAGCCTCAGTCTTCCGAGTTACCTGACGATCCATGCGGTCTGGCTGATCCCGGCGATCGAGGGCGTGTTGTTGCTCGCGCTCGTCGGGCTCACCCCGCGCACGGGGGGGCAGAGCGGCTTGCAGCGCCGCCGGCTTGCGCTGGCGCTGATCGGCCTCGTCAGCGCAAGCAACCTGCTCAACCTGGTCCTGCTCATACACAGGCTGCTGAACGGCCCGGGGACGCTCGGCCGTCCGCTGGTTCTCGCGGGCACAGAGATTTGGATCACCAACGTGCTCCTGTTCGCGGTCTGGTACTGGGAGCTGGACCGCGGTGGGCCGCTGGCACGCAGGCAGGCCGTGCTGCGGGCGCCGGACTTCCTGTTCCCGCAGATGACCGACGTGCACCTGGGGGGCATCGACTGGCGCGCTGGTTACGTTGACTACTTCTACACGTCGTTCACCAACGCCGCGGCGTTCAGCCCGACCGACACGATGCCGCTTTCGCCGATGGCGAAGATGCTGATGCTCGTGCAGTCGCTCACGTCGCTCGTGACGATCGGGATGGTCGTCGCGCGCGCTGTGAACATCCTCCACTGATTGGGTGCGGCGCTTCGCGTCCGCCGTCGCATATGTGGCGAGAGCCGGCGAGTTTCACTAAGCTTGCGTGCGAATGATGCTGCGCTCGTCTCTCCTGCTTCTTCTCCTCCCCCCTCGGGGGGAATAACGCGTGGCGGCCGCGTAGCCGCAAACCCAGCTGAGAAGAAGCCGTAGGAGAAGCCCGAAAAGGAACGAGGAGCATCATGGATTCCCAGCCTGACCGAGTACTGATATTCGACACGACGCTGCGCGACGGCGAGCAATCGCCCGGCGCCGCGATGACGCTTGGGGAAAAAATCGAAATTGCGGAATTTCTCGACGCCATGGGCATCGACGTCATCGAAGCGGGCTTCCCGATTTCCTCGCCCGGCGATTTCGAGGCGGTGACGGAAATTTCCAAACGGGTGAAGAATGCGTCCGTTTGCGGTCTGGCGCGCGCCGGCATCAAGGACATCGACCGTGCCGGCGAAGCGGTGAAAACCGCCAAGCGCCCGCGCATCCACACCTTCATCTCGACCTCCGACATCCACATAGTCCATCAGCTGCAGTCCACCCGCGAGGACGTTCTCGGGCAGGCCCGCGCGGCCGTCGCACACGCGCGCGAGTTCGTGGCCGACGTCGAGTTCTCGCCGATGGACGCGACACGCTCGGAGCTCGAGTTCACCGCCGAGGTCGTCGCGGCCGCGATCGAGGAGGGCGCGAGCACGATCAACATCCCGGACACGGTCGGCTACGCGATGCCGCACGAGTACGCCGCGTGGCTGGAGCGCCTCTACGAGCTGGTCCCCGCTTTGTCGGGCGTGGTCCTTTCGGTGCACTACCATGACGACCTCGGCCTCGCCGTCGCCAACTCCTTCGCCGGCGTGCGCGCGGGCGCGCGCCAGGTCGAGTGCGCGATCAACGGGATCGGTGAGCGGGCCGGCAACGCGTCGCTGGAGGAGATCGTGATGCTGCTGCAAACGCGCGCCGACGACATCGGCCTGTACACCGCGATCAACACGCGTGAGATCGCCCGCACGAGCCGCCTGGTGTCGCGGCTGACCGGCTACGCGGTCCCGCCCAACAAGGCGATCGTCGGGCGCAACGCCTTCGCGCACGAATCGGGCATCCACCAGGACGGGGTGCTGAAGGAGCGTACGACCTACGAGATCATGGAGGCCACGAGCGTCGGCCTCGCAACCAACTCGCTCGTGCTGGGCAAGCACTCCGGCCGCCACGCGCTGCGTCAGGCGCTCGAGAACCTGGGCATAGAGGTTCAGGGTCAGGCTCTGAACACCGCCTTCAAGCGCTTCAAGGAGATCGCCGACCGCAAGAAGACGGTCAGCGCGATGGATCTCGAGGCGCTCGTGACCGACGAACTGCGCGAGCACCTCGCCGGGTTCGCGCTCGAGAGCTACGAGCTCGCCGTCGGCAGCGGTCGCGAGCCCCGCGCGAGCGTCACGGTGCGAACGCCGGCGGGGGACGCCGCGCGCGGCGAATTCAGCGGCGACGGCTCGGTCGATTCGGTGTTCGGTGCGATCAACGCCGCCACCGGCGTCGACGCGCAACTGCGCGAGTTCCGGATCGACGCCGTCACCGAGGGCCAGGACGCACTCGGCGAGGTCTCGGTGGTGGTCACGCTCGGGGAGCGCTCAGCCTCCGGGCAGGGTGTCGCAACGGACGTCGTCGAGGCTGCGGCGCGGGCCTACCTGCGGGCGCTGACGACGCTCACCCGCGGCGAGGAGACCGCGGCGGCGGCGGCCGATCTGGCGCCCGCGCCGTGAGCGCCGGTGCAGTGGCGCCGCCCGGTTGTCCGTGATAACGTACGCGCGTATGGCGTTCGCGGCCGAGCACGATCACTACGACCCAACCGCGGTCGGGCCGCGCGTGCGTGCGCTGCGCGACGCGATGGGACTGTCGCTGCGCGAGCTGGCGCTGCGCTGCGGTGTCAGCTCGGCGATGCTCTCACAGGTCGAGCGCGGCGAGACCAGCCCGACGCTGCAGGTCGCAGCGAGGATCGCGACGGGTCTCGAGCTGCGCCTCTCGCAGCTGCTGCGCCTTGACGAGAGCGGGTCGGTGACGATCGTGCGCTCCGGCGAGCGGCGCGTCGAGGGCAACCCGCGCCGCGGCCATCGCGCCGAGGTGCTGACGCCGCCGATTCCCGGCCAGCGGGCCGAGCTGTCCGTGCACACGCTCGCGCCCGGGGCGGTCACCGGCGGCTCCGATGACCCGCCGATGCACGAGCCGGGCAGCCGGGAGACCGCGCTGGTCGAGGCCGGCGAGGTGATCCTGCTCTGCGACGGGCGGGCCTATCCGCTCGCCGCAGGCGACTGCGTGACCTTCGACGCCGATCTGGCGCACCATTTCGAAAACCCCGGACCGCTGCAGGCGCGGCTGCTCGCCGTCGTTTCCGCCGGCCTGCGGCGCAGCTAGCGGCGAACATGCCACAGACACTGCTCGACAAGATCTGGGACGCCCACGAGGTGGCCCCGGGCCTGCTCTACATCGACCTGCACCTGGTGCACGAGGTGAC
>PMKB01000263.1 GCA_003157595.1 Solirubrobacterales bacterium | reverse complement strand
CGGCGACGACGGCCGGGCGACAGAGCGCCGCGAACGCGACATCGAGGTCGCTGACGACGCCCCAGCGAGCGCCGCCGGCCTGCCAGACGATCAGCGTGTGGATGTGATGGGAGGCCATCAGGCGGCCCATCTCCGGCACCGTCGCGAAGCTCGAGCAGGCGAGGATCCCCTTGCTGCAGGCGTCCCTGACGCGACCGTCGGCGACGGCCGGCGGCCGGGCGCCGTTGCCGTTGGGCGTCACGTGCGCGAGGCCGGGAGATTCGATCGATTGTGGAAAGCTCATCATCGCCGTTTGAGTCCCCATTTCGGAGAGCAGACGGAAGGTAGCCGCATCGCCCCTGCGCGTCGTTGGCACTACGCCGCCGACATTGCGCGGGAAACTACGTAACAGGCGGGCTGCGGGTATCGCGCAACGGCGCTGCAGCGTTTGCCCGATGCGCGCCGCGGGAGCGGCGCGCTAGCGTCGAAACCCACCTGCAAGCCAACCGAAAGGAGGCGAGTTTCCACGTCAATCACCCTCACACGCTGGGATCCCAACGCCTACCTCGGTGACCTGCGCCGCCGGGTCGATCGTGTGTTTGACGATGTGGCCCCGGGCCGCAGGCACAACTGGATGCCGGCGATCGATGTGGTGCGCGACCAGAAGAGGATGGTCGTGCGTGCCGACATTCCGGGCCTCAAGCCCGACGAGGTGAAGATCGAGATCGAGGACAACGTCCTGACGGTCTCGGGTGAGCACGAAGAGCGAAAGGAAGTTGACGAAAAGCACTTCGTGCGGCGCGAACGCCACTACGGGTCGTTCTCTCGCTCGATGGACCTGCCACATGGCGTGGACGCAAAGAGGATCACCGCGCAGACGCACAACGGTCTGCTGGAGGTGACGATTCCGCTCCCCGAGGAGACGAAGGAGGAGCGGGTCTCACTCACGCCGACTGCTGTCTGAACTGGAGAGACGGAGACCGGCCGCGGCGCGTCAGCTGTGGCCGGCCTCCTGGCACGCGGGCCGATCAGCCCGCGCGCTATCGTCGGTCCGTGGAGCTATACGAGGCGATGCGCGGGACGCCCGCGACGCGGCGGTTCCTGGCGGACCCCGTCGAACGCGAGTCGCTCGAGCGCGTGCTCGACGCAGCGCGGTTCGCGCCGAGTGGTGGCAACCGCCAGGGCTGGCGGGTGATCGCCGTCCAGGAGCCCGAGACCCGCCGCGCGCTGCGCGACCTCTACCAGCCGCACTGGCGCGCCTACTTCGAGCACACCGGCGCGGCCCAGATCCTCGCCAACCCCGGCGAGCACGACGCCTTCCGCGTGCGCATGCTGCGCCGCTCGGACGATTTCGCCGACCGCCTGCACGAGGTGCCGCTGCACCTGCTCGTCTGCGTGCGGATCGCCGACCTCGTCATCACCGACGGCGAGCTTGACCGCCCGAGCATCGTCGGCGGTGCCTCGATCTACCCGTTCGTGCAGAACCTCCTGCTCGGCCTGCGCGCGGAGGGGCTCGGCGCCACGATGACGACGCTGCTGATCCCCGCCGAGCCGGCGGTCAAGCGCCTGCTCGCGATCCCCGCCGAGCTGGCGATCGCCGCCTACATCGCCGCCGGGCACCGCGCGGACCCCTGGCCGAGCGCGCTGCGCCGGCGCCCGGTCTCAGAGTTCGCCTACGCCGAACGCTACGGCGAGCCCTTCTAGAGGTTTTCCGGGGGTGCATGCACCCCCGGCGGGAGGGTGCATGCACCCTCCCGCGAGTCGGCGCATGCGCCGACTCGAACAGCCAAACCTGATCAGCCTTCGGCGAACTCGCGCAGCGCCTGTTTGGCGCCACCGACGATCGGCATGCCATGGGCGAGCAGCAGCGTGTCGAAGTCCAGTTCGAGCAGGCGGCGGTAGGCAGCTCGCAGGCCGGCCTTGGTCTGCTCCGGCTCATCCATCAGCGAGTCCGGCACAAAGGTCAGCTCCGGGCCGCCCCACTGCACGACGCCGTCGGCGCAGGCGAGCGCGGCGTGGGCGGGGATGTGAAGCGCCGTCTCGTCGGGGCAGATCGCGCCGACCTCATACACCGTCACGCCACCCGGCAGCTGGTCGCCGAAGTCAAACGGCTCGAGCGGACCGTGCCCCTCGACCGCGTGCAGGCCGTTGCGGATGCAGTGCACCGTCGCGCCGAAGGCGTCATGCAGCCGCCAGGCGTCGCGGGAGTGGTGGCGGTTGCTCAGCAGCACGTGCTGGGGTGGCCCGTGGCGTTCGAACCATTCGAGCCCCTCGGTCGGGAGCAGGGCGTCGATCGCGACCCGCTCGCTGGCGAGGTAGTAGGAGGAGACGTCCTTGTCGATGCTCGGGTGGTGGGCCCGCCAGTGCCACAGGCCTTCTGAGATCTCCTGCATGCGCCCAGCCTACTCCGGCGCGCCTTACCAGCGCTCGCGGTGCACGACCTGCTCGAACGGGCGGCGGTTGATCTTCGTCAGCGGCGCGAGCGGGCGCTCGGCGGGGTGGCCGAGCGCGATCAGGTAGGCGCAGAGGCGGTCCTGCGGCAGGCCGAGCAGGCGCCGCGCGAGATCCTGGTCCCCGACCGCGGAGTGGCCCGAGCCGATGCCGAGGTCGGCGGCCTCGATCATGATCGACATCGTCGCCTGACCGAGGTCGTACTGGGCGATCGCCTTGTCGCGCTCGCTTTCGTAGACGCCCGTGATCAGAGCGATCGTCGCGGCCGAGCTCGCCACGTGCCCGGCGCCCTGCCACACCGTCGCGAGCTGCCCAAGCCGCTCGCGGTCGGTGACCACGACGAAGTCCCAGGGCTGCCAGTTGCGCGAGGACGGCGTGCGCCGGGCGGCCTCGAGGATCTGATCGAGCTGCTCGGGCTCGATCGGCTGGTCGGTGTAGGAGCGCACGTTGCGTCGTGCGCGGATCGCATCCCAGGTCTGCATCTCTTCGCTCCTGTGTGTTCGGCGGGGGGCTGTGAACGCTACAGACGTGCCGCGATCAGCTCGCGCAGCTGAGCGCCGGCCTGCGCGACCGCGGCGTTGCCGGCGGCGATCAGGTTGCCGCGCGTGAAGAAGCCGTGCGGCTGGTCCTCGTAGCGCTGCAGCGTCACCTGGTTGCCGGCCTCGCGCAGGCGTTGGGCGTAGAAGAGCGAGTCGTCGCGCAGCGGGTCGTACTCCGCGACGACGATGATCGCGGGCGCCAGGCCGGAGAGGTCGAGCGTGCGTAGCGGCGCGAGCTCCGGGTTCGAGAGGTCTGAGGCGTCGCGCGCGTAGCAGTCGAAGAACCAAGCCATCTCGCGCGTTGTCAGCATCGGCAGGTCGGGCTCGCCGTGCTCGAGGTAGGAGGAGGTGCTCAGGTCGCTGTCGGTGACCGGGTAGACCAGCAGCTGCGCGGCGAGGGCGGGTATCGCGGCGTCGCGTGCGCGCACGGCGCAGACGGCCGCCAGGTTGCCGCCGGCGCTGTCGCCGCCGAGCACCAGCGGCCCGGAGTCCTCCAGCTGCGCGACCCATTTCAGCGTGTCGAAGCAGTCGTCGAGCGCGACCGGGAAGCGGTGCTCGGGCGCCACGCGGTAGTCGACGTTGACCACCGCCGCGCCCGACTCGTTCGCCAGCAGCCGGCACATCGCGTCGGCCCCGTCGAGGCCGTCCAGCACCCAGCCGCCGCCATGGCACCAGACGATCGTGCCGCGGGCGCCGTGGGGCTGGTAGTGGCGGGCGGGCAGCTGCGTGTCGCGCGCCGGGATCGAAAGCTCGCGCACCTCCGCGACGGGCGGGCCGGCGCCGTTGCCGCCGGCGTCGGCGGCCGACTGCGCCCGCGCCTGCGCGGGAGTCAGCTGGTAGGCGGGAAGCGCTCCGTGCGCCTGCGCCTGCTCGTAGAACGCGCGTGCCTGGGGGTTGAGTGCTTTGCGGTCGGCGCTCACGAGCTCACCGAGCGATTATGCCAACGAGCCGGCGCCCCGTGGTTGGAGCGCCGGCTCGTTGGTTGCTGCTTGAAGCGTGGGGCTGCTGCTATTGGCGTGCGTGCGCGACTTCCTGCGCGCGGGCGGCTCCGGACTGCGCCACGTCGAAGACGACGCCGCGGGCGAGGATCAGCACGCTGGAGGTCGTGGTCTCGACGACGTACTCGCTGGCCGCGGTGACGCTGACCTGGCCGGCCGGGGTTCCCGGGCGCGAGCCGACGACGAGCAGGTCGACGCCGTCCTGCGAGGGCAGGGCGAGGCTCGTGCCGGCGTGCGCCGCGAGCTGCTCGGCGGTCGTGCGCGCCGCGTCGTCAACCTCGCCACCGGCGAGGGCGATCGTACGCAGGGTGGCGTCGGAGCGCTCACGCAGGCCGGCTGCCGCGATCGCGATCGAGACGGGTCCGCCCTCCATCAGGCGCACGGCCGAGCGGCCGGGCTGAACGTGCCCCGGGGCGGTGTGCCAGTCGGAGCCGAAGACGACGAGATCGGCGTGCTCGCGCTGGGCGAGTGCGCGCAGGCCGTCGCCGGTGGAGCCGCTGAGCACGACGTGGCGGCCGACCTCGGGGTGACCGAGCCATTGCGCGCCGCGCTCGAGCAACTGGTCGGCGTCGTTCTGCGCTACCTGCTCGGCGGCGGCGTCGGCCTCCTCGGTGTGGCGGACATAGGCGAGCGACACGCGCGCGCCGGCGTCGCCGAGGATCCTCCCGAGCGCCAGTGCGTCGTGGTCGTTGTCGGTGCCATCGTAGGAGACGATCACATGGGTTTGCATGGGGTTCCTTGTTTGAAGAGGGTGGGTGCCCGGCGGGCGAACCGCGTCAGAGCCGAGCGCTATGTACTGTCTTTCTACGCGTCAGCATGCCACTCTCCTGCCATCAGCACAAGTAACGTTTGTGATATGACCCATTAGGACAGCTAATGCTGAACGTCAACCGTCTGAGGATCCTCATCGAGGTCGCCAACCGCGGCTCGTTCTCGGCAGCGGCCGACGCGCTGTCCTACACGCAGTCAGCGGTCTCCCAGCAGGTTGCGGCGCTCGAGGCCGAGACGGGGGTCACGCTGCTCGAGCGCCTGCCGCGCGGCGTGCGGCTGACGCCGGCGGGCCAGGTGCTGCTGAGCTACGCCGAGGGGATCGTCGCGCGCCTGCACGCGGCGGAGGCTGAGATGGCCGCGATCGCCGGCCTGCGCGGCGGCCAGCTGCGGATGGCGTCCTTCCCGACCGCCGGGGCGACGCTGATGCCGCTGGCGATCGCGATCTTCCGCGCGCAGCACCCCGAGGTCGAGCTGACGCTTGCCGAGGGCGAGCCGGAGGAGATGGCGCCACGGCTGTCGGCCGGCGAGTTCGACATCGCGCTGCTGTTCGAGTTCGAGGGCACCAGCCAGTCGCTCGGGCCCGACCTCAGCCGCCTGGAGCTGTTCGAGGATCCGATGTTCCTCGCCCTGCCGGCGGACCACCCGCTGGCGCGCCGGCGCACGCTGCGGCTCGAGAACCTGCGTGCGGAGGCCTGGATCCAGACCTCCGCGTCGAGCCCGTGCGCACGCCACGTCGTGCGCTCCTGCCACGCCGCCGGCTTCGAGCCGATCGTGTCGTTCGAGAGCGACGACTACCAGACCGTGCAGGGCCTGGTCGCGGCCGGGGTGGGCGTGGCGCTGATCCCCAAGCTGGCGCTGTCGGGGGCGCGCGAGGACATCGCGATCCGCGCGCTCTCGCCGGCGAGCCCGGTGCGCGAGGTGGTCGCCGCGACACCCGACGGCACGCGGCTGACCGCTGCAGCCGCGGCGATGCGCCAGATCCTCACCGACGTGGCGACCCGCTTCGTCGGGCCCGACATCGTCTGATCCGAGCGCCGCGATCAGGGTTGGGCCGGCACGCCGCGCACGGCGTGCTCGTGCGCCGCGGTGCCGTGGCGGCGGCGACGGCGTAACGCCAGCAGCCGGATGAATGCCTGCTGGACGGCGAACGCGAGGCCCACGGTGCCGGCGCCGGCGAGGACGTCCAGTAGGTAGTGGTTGCCGGTCCCGAGCACGACGAAGCAGGTCAGGATCGGATAGGCGGCCGCGAGCGCCCTGATCACGGCGCGGCGCGTCAGCTGCCAGATCCCGATCGCCGACCAGATCGCCCACGCGACGTGCAGCGAGGGCATCGCGGCGAACTGATCGGCGTCGTGCACGAGGACGCCGCTGTGCCAGGACACCAGCGCGTGCGCGCGCGCGACCACGTCGATGTAGCCCAGGCCGGGGAACAGGCGCGGCGGCGCCAGCGGGTAGCGCCAGAAGACCGCGAAGGCGATCAGGTTGATGATCACCAGCAGCGTGCGCAGCCGGATGTAGCGCTCCGGGACGCGCCACCACACCAGCACGAGCACGGTGAAGGTGACCACGGCGTGGGCGAAGAAGTAGTCGTAGGAGGCGACGCTGGCGAGCGTCGTATGCGCTCCCAGCCAGCGGTTGATCGCTAGCTCGGGATCCAGTCCCAGCGAGCGCTCGAAGTGCAGAACGCCGACGGCGTTGGAGATTGCGAGCGCATGGCGGATCGGCGCCAGGTTGTTGATCACGTCGTAGAGCCAGAACAGCCAGACGACGATCGCGAGCTCGATCCACAGCGGCGCGCGGCCGTCGACGCGCCGCCCGACGCGCCCCCAGGCTCGTCGCAGCAAGCTTTGCCGCACGGCGACCGCCACCTTGACCCCGTCCATCGCACAGATCATCAACGATCGAGCGGGCGAGCGCACGGCGGGCGCTCGCGCGGCGCGATCGGGCGCGCGCCTAGAGGATCTCGCGGAGCGTCTGCGGTCCGACGTTCCCGCCGCCGAGCACGATCAGATGGCGCTCGCCGTCGTGGACGCGAAGCGATGCCGCGAGCGCCAGGGCCGCCGCGCCCTCGATCGCCAGGTGGTGCTCGAGCAGCGCGAGGCGCATCGCCGCCGCGATCTCCGCCTCGGTGATCAGCTCGAAGCGCTCGACCAGCGCGGCGGCGATCGC
>PMKB01000032.1:7613-7836 GCA_003157595.1 Solirubrobacterales bacterium | reverse complement strand
CCCGCGCGCGCCACACACGGCCCCGCCACGCGCGCGCCACACACACGGCCCCGCCACGCGCGGCCGCACCCGCAACGGCCCCCCCACGCGCGGCTAGACGCGAACGCCGCCCCGCCGCTCGGCGGTGCGCGCGACGTAGCCGGAGGAGCGGAAGGCCGCGACCGGATCGGCGGCGGCGCCCAGCTGCTCGCGCACCCGGCCGCACAGCGGCCGCACGTCGGTC
>PMKB01000032.1:0-7555 GCA_003157595.1 Solirubrobacterales bacterium | reverse complement strand
TCGTTGAAATGGAAGCCGCCGAGCCGCCCCTGAGCGGAGATCAGCGCGACGATCATCTCGACGTTGGTGCCCTGGGCGTGATGGCCCATGTCGACGAGCACGCGCGCGCTCTCGCCGAGCCGCTGGCAGATCGCCATCGCCGTGCCCCAATCCGGGATGTCGGTGGCGTAGAACGCCGGCTCGAAGAACTTGTACTCGACCAGCAGCTCCTGCTCGGCCGGCAGCGCGGAGTAGAGCTCGCTCAGGCAGTCCACCATGCGTTCGTGTCGCGCGGCGAGATCGTCCTGGCCCGGATAGTTGGTGCCGTCGGCGAGCCACAGCGACTGTGCGGTCGAGCGCAACTCGCTTGCTATCCCGACGCACTCGAGCAGATGTTCGAGCGCCTTCGCCCGGATCGCGGCGTCGGGGTTGGTGATCGAGCCGAGCCGGTAGTCGGGATCCTGAAACAGGTTGGGGTTCACGGCGCCGAAGCTCAGGCCGAGATCCTCGGCGTGGCCGCGCAGCGCGGCGAGGTCATCGACCGCGTCCCACGGGAAGTGCAGCGCCACGGCCGAGGCGGCACCGGTCAGCCGATGCACCTCCGCCGCGTCGTCGAGGCGCTCGAACACATCGCGCGGGCGGCCCGCCTGCGGAAAGGTCGCGAACCGGGTGCCGGAGTCACCGTAGCCCCACGAGGGCGTCTCGATGACCAGCGCGGCCAGCGCTGCCGCCACGGCCCCGACATCGCAGCCATCCTCGCTCAGCCGGCTCGCCAGGTGGTCGTAATCGTGACTGGAATCCGTCATGGCAGTGCCTTTCGATTCTTTCAGGAGCCGACTACCGTCGGCCTGGATGATCGCTCCACGTCGAGCCCGGTGACGGCGATGAAGCGGGTGTAGGTGTCGGCCGCGCGCCGATCGTCGGAGGGCTCGTAGGCGACGGTCCTCGCCGACGCACCCGCAACCTCACGCAGCTGCGCGAGCGAACCGCCCAGCGCGCCGGCCGCGCGGGCCTGGATCAGCACGTTGCCGAGCGCCGTCGCCTCGTCGGGACCGGCGAGCAGCGGGCGCCCGCAGAGATCGGCGGTCAGCTGGCACAGCAGCTCGTTGCGCGCACCGCCGCCGACCACGTGCACGCGCTCGACGCTCGACTGCGTGACGCGCTCCAGGCGCTCGAGCACAAGGCGGTACTTGCAGGCCAGCGAGACCAGGATCGAGCGGACCGTCTCGCCCGGTGTGCCCGGCGGCTCCTGGCCGCCGGCGCGGCAGAGCGCGGCGATGCGCGCCGGAATGTCACCCGGCGTGAGCAGGCCGTCGTCATCGGGATCGAACAGCGCGACGTCAGCGGGCGCCGATGCGGCGAGCACGTGCAGCTCGTCGTAGTCCCAGGGCGTTCCGGCGCCGGCCCAGTGCCGGCGACACTCCTGCAACAACCACAGCCCCATGACATTGCGCAGCAGCCGGATCGTGCCGTCGAGACCGCGTTCGTTGGTGAGGTTCAGCGCGGCGGCCTCGGGGCCCAGAAACGGCTCCGCGACCTCGAGCCCGAGCAGCGACCACGTGCCCGAGGAGAGCACGGCGTCTCGGGGGCCGAGCAGCGGCGTGGCGACGAACGCCGACGCCGTGTCATGCCCGGCCACGGTCCAGACCGGTGCCCCCGTGGCGGCGCCCGCGAGGTCGCAATGCAGTGCCAGGACGGGACCGAGCAGGGTGCCCGGCTCCACCGGGTCGCCTGCGAAGGGAGCCGGCGGGAAGCCCAGGCGGGCGATCAGCGAGCGTGCCCAGCCGCCGCTTCGCGCGTCGAGCAGCCCGGTGGTCGAGGCCGCGGTGACCTCGTTCGCGAGCACGCCGGTGAGCCACAGCGCGAACAGATCCGGTACCAGGGCGATCCTTTCGGCCGCCTGCGCCGCCGAACCCTCCGCCTGCGCCATCAACTGGAAGATCGTGTTGATCGGCATCGTCTGGATGCCGGTCACCGAGTAGAGCTCCTCTCGGCTCACGCGTTCGTGGACGCGGTCGATCATGGCGTGCGTACGCTCGTCGCGGTAATGGAACGGTAGGCCGAGCAACTGCGAGGAGCCGTCGAGCAGGCCGTAATCGCAACCCCAGGAGTCGATCCCGACTCCGCTCAGCGGCGCCTTCGCGCCCGCGCGCGCGAGCCCCTCGAGCGTGTCGGCGAACAGGCCGAGCAGGTTCCAGTGCAGGCCGTCGGGGAGGCGAACCGGACGGTTGGTGAAGCGATGCACGACTTCGAGCGAGACGGCGCCGTGCTCGAGACGCCCGAGCACGACCCGCCCGCTGTCGGCTCCCAGGTCCACGGCCGCGAAGGCCCGCGAAGCAGTCAAGACCGAGGTCCGGCCGGCGTTTGCCGGCGGGCCGTTTCGCCGCTGCTCGCGGCCTCTGCTTCGCCGGCGTCCGCGAAGGGCGACCGCGGGCAATTGAAAGGTTGGTTTCGTTCGAAACGGAGCCAGTTTCTCATCAAACAACCGTAGTCGAGCAGCATTGGCCGCGTCAAGTTACCCCGCCGGGCGCTGTTTGGGACGTGACGTAGGATGCCCGCGATGGAACCGATCACCTCGCGGACGACGGCTACCTCGACTGCCACTGCCACGCCTAGCGCCGCTGGCCCCACCTTCCGCCGGCTCCGGACGAGGACACTCGCGGAGCGGTCGAGCTGCTGCGGTTCGAGATGGATCAGCATGGGGTCGAGCAGGCTGCGGTGCTCTGCGCGGCGGTCGACAACAACCCCGACAACGTCGGCTATGTTAGTCACGCGCACGTGAGACACCACCGTTACCGTTGCAACAACCCGCTTGCAACAGGGCGATCCTGCGCCCCTGGTCGAGACCGGCCGGGAGTCGCGCCTCGACCCCCGGGAGTCGAACCTCGACCCCCAAGAACCGGCGACAAGATCCGCCTGCGCGTGAGAGCGGAGTCGATCCTGCGCTTCGGCGGCGTGGAGTCGGGCGTTCGAATCGGCTTGGAGGCCGCGCCGGCGGCGGCAGCGGTGGCGGGCGCATGACCCTGATCGGGCTTGACGTCGGCACGACCGCCGTCAAGGGCATCGCGATCTCACCCGACGGCGAGCTGCTCGCGAGCGCGAGCGAGGAGTACTCGCTCTCGATGCCGCACCCAGGCTGGGCCGAGCAGGATCCGCAGGATTGGTGGCGGGCGGCGCAGGCCTGCCTCGCCGCGCTGCCGGAGGGCGAGATCGGGTTCTCGGGCCAGATGCATGGTCTCGTCGTGCTCGGCGCCGACGGCAACGTGCTGCGGCCGGCGATCCTGTGGAACGACCAGCGAACGGCGGCGCAGTGTGCCGAGATCGAGGACCGAGTCGGCCTTGACCGGCTGATCGCGCTGACCGGGAACCGGGCTCTGACAGGCTTCACGGCACCGAAGCTGCTGTGGCTGCGCGAACACGAGCGCGACCTCTACCAGCGGATCCGCCACGTCCTGCTGCCGAAGGATTACGTGCGCTTCCGGTTGACCGGCGAGCACGCGATCGACGTCGCGGACGCGTCCGGCACCCTGCTGTTCGACGTCGCGCGGCGCCGCTGGTCGGATGAGGTCTGCGACGCGCTCGAAATCCCGCTCGAATGGCTGCCGCGCGCCTTCGAGTCCACCGAGATTGCCGGGGCCGGCGATCAGGCGGCGGCGGCGCTCGGAGTGGGAATCGTCTCGCCGGGTCTCGTCTCGGTCGTGCTCGGCACCTCGGGGGTCGTGTTCGCCGTGCTGCCCGCCTACGCGCCCGACGAGCAGGCGCGGGTTCACGTCTTCTGCCACGCCGCGCCCGGCAGCTGGCACGCGATGGGCGTCATGCTCAGTGCGGCCGGCTCGTTCGCCTGGCTGCGCGGGGTGCTCGGCGGCGACTACCGCACACTCGACGAGGAGGCGGAGCGCTGGGAGCCGGGCGTCGAGGGCCTGCAGTTCGCCCCCTATCTGGCGGGCGAACGGACCCCCCACGCCGACCCCGATGCGCGCGGCGCCTTCACCGGGCTGACGCTTCGCCACGACCGCGGTGCGCTCGCGCGCGCGACGCTTGAGGGCGTGGCATACGGGCTGCGGGACTCACTCGAGCTGCTGCGCGATCTCGGCGTGGACGCGCAGGCCGGGCGTCTCTCCGGAGGTGGCAGCGCCAGCGGGCTGTGGTCGCGGATCGTGGCCTCGGTGCTCGGAATACCGCTCGAGCGCACCGAGTCCCAGGAGGGCTCCGCGTTCGGCGCGGCGCTGCTTGCCGGCGTGCGCTCCGGCGTGTTCGCCGACGTTCAGGAGGCCGTCGCGCGCTGCGTTCGCGTGCGCGATCGGATCGACCCGGACGAGCGCTGGGTGGAGCAATACGAGCGCGGCTACGCCCGCTACCGGATGCTCTACCCGGCTTTGCGAGCACTGCAGGAGCGATAGGAGATCAGGCGATGCGAATCGGCCTGATGGTCGAAGGGCAGGAGGACGTCACCTGGACGCAGTGGCTCGCCCTGGCGCTCGCCGCGGAGGACTCGCGCGGCGCGTTCGGAACCCAGGCTCGCGCGCCCGTGATGTGATGCGCGCCAGGCTGCAACGAAACGCATAGATTTCCCGGTGCTCGCCCGCAGTGTGTCTGGCGGCGCACCGACGATGACGGAGGTCCTGTGGTACTTGACGAACAGCAATGGCAACGCTTCTCGCTCGACGGGTTCCTGCACCTCGGGCGAGTGCTCACCGGACCCGAGCTGGACGCGCTGCGTGAGCGGGCCGGCGACCTCGCGACGGGCACGGTGCACAACGAGCAGGTGGTGATGGCGCTCGAGAGCGTCGGCGCCGCCGGAGAGCCGGCGGCGGCTGCCGAGCCGGACTCGCGGGGCTACCGGCAGATCCAGGGCCTCGAGCACGACGACGTCTTCCTGCCGCTGGTCGCCCACCCGCTGTTCCTCGAGGTGTGCGCTCGCATGTACGCGCCGCACGCGCCGATCTCGGTCTTCAGCGCGACAGTCCTGAATAAGCCCGCCGGGCAGGAGACGGCGCTCCCGTGGCGCCAGAACGGCGGCACGGACTGGCAGCTCGATCGCGACCCGCTGGTGACGATCTGGGTGGCCCTCGACGACGCCACAGCCGCGAGCGGCTGCGTTCAGGCCGTACGAGGCAGTCACCGCGGCGGCCTGCTCACCGCCGATGGAGGCCCGCTGTCGGAGCAGGACGCCGAGCTTCACTGCGATCCCGAACTGATCGTGCCGCTCGAGCTGCCGTCGGGCCACGCCGTGCTGCTGCACAGTTGGCTGATTCACCGCTCCGGCGTCAACGAGTCAGCCGCGCCGTGCCGCGCCTTCGCCGGCTGCTACATGGATGGGCGCACGATCAGCGTGTCGACCGGCAAGCACTTCTCGATCGTGGCGGGGACGGTCGACGAGGCTCCCTACCCCTACATCGGCCAGCTCGAGCGCGACCACGCAGCCTACACCGAGAGCCTGCGGGTCGCGGAGGAGCACGCCGTGAGCCTCGAATCGGAGCTCGCGGCGCTCAACGAACGCTGCGAACTGGCCGAGACCAACGTCCGCACGCTCGAAGCCGAGCTGGAGCGCACCCACCGCGCCCACAACCGCCTGCCCGGGCGAGCCGCGAATTGGCTGCGCTCACTGCTCCATTAGGCGCCGCTCGCGGGTGGCGGCGGCGTGAGCCGGCGCAGCGCGCGGATGGGCGTCTGCTGCTCGCGGGTGTTGTTCCGGGGCGGCTCAGGGTCCCAGCCGCGTGTGCCGGCCGACCCCGGGGATGCGCGGTTTGAGCGCTGAGCGCGAGCGAGTCGCGAGCTTCGGCCGGCCGGAGGACGGGCTCTCGGCGGCGACGCCCTGGTATGCGTGGGGGCCATATGTGAGCGAGCGCGCCTGGGGAACGGTGCGCGAGGACTACAGTGCGGACGGCACGCCGTGGGAGTACCTGCCCCACGAACATGCGCGCTCGCAGGCCTTTCGCTGGAGCGAGGACGGGCTCGCCGGCATCTGCGACGTCCACCAGCGACTGTGCCTGGGACTCGCGCTGTGGAACGGACGCGACCGAATGCTCAAGGAGCGCATCTTCGGGCTGAGCGGCGACGAGGGCAATCACGGCGAGGACGCCAAGGAGTACTGGTGGTACCTGGACGCGCTGCCGAGCCACGCCTGGCTGCGCTGGCGCTACCACTATCCGCAGCCGGCGTTCCCCTACGACGATCTGGTCGCGACCAACCGCGCGCGCTCGCGGCAGGATCCGGAGTACGAGCTGCTCGACACCGCTGCCTTCGACGCCGACCGCTACTGGGTCGTCGAGGTCGACTATGCCAAGGCGGATCCGACCGATCTGCTGATGCGGGTGCGGGTGACCAACGCCGGCGCGCAGGCGGCGGAGCTGCATGTGCTGCCCACGCTGTGGTTCCGCAACCGCTGGGACTGGGGCGGTGGTGTCGCCAAGCCGAGCCTGCGAGCCCAGGGCGCGATGGTGGTCGCCGAGGAGGAGTCTCTTGGGCGCTACGCGCTCCAAGTCGGTCCTGGCCCCGACGGGGCGGCGCCGCCGCTCCTGTTCTGCGACAACGAGACCAACGCCGCGCGCCTGTTCGGGGCGGCCGAGAGCCCGGCCTATCCGAAGGACGGGATCGGCGATCACGTCCTGCACGGAGCGGCGAGCGTGAACCCCGACGGTGTCGGCACCAAGGCCGCGGCCTGGTATCGCCTCACATTGGGCGGCGGCGAGAGCGCGGAGTTGCGGCTCGCGCTGCGGGAGTGCCCGAAGCGTCCGACGGCGTCGCGGGGGCGGCTCGGGGCGGGCTTCGAGCGCTTGATGGCGCTGCGCGAGAGCGAGGCGGATGAGTTCTACGACGAACTGGCGCCGGGGGACTGCACCGCGGAGGAGCGCGCGATCATGCGTCAGGCCTTCGCCGGTGTGATCTGGGGCAAGCAGTACTACAACTACGACGTCGCTCGCTGGCTCGACGGCGATCCCGGTCAGCCGCCGCCGCCAAGCTCGCGCCTGAGCGGGCGCAACAGCAGCTGGCGCCACCTGCTCGCCCAGGACATCATGTCGATGCCCGATCCGTGGGAGTACCCGTGGTTCGCGGCCTGGGACCTCGGCTTTCACGCCGTAGTGCTCGCGCACCTGGACCCGGCGTTCGCCAAGTATCAGCTGCTGCTCTTGTGCCGCGAGTGGATGCAGAGCCCGGGCGGCGCGCTGCCGGCCTACGAATGGGCGTTTGGCGAGGTCAACCCGCCGGTCCATGCCTGGGCGGCGATGAAGGTGTGGGCGATCGATGGCACCCGTGACCACGACTTCCTCGAGCGGATCTTCCACAAGCTGCTCGTCAACTTCACCTGGTGGGTCAACCGCAAGGANNGGCTTCCTCGGCCTGGACAACATCTCGGCGATCGACCGCTCCAAGGTGCCCGGCGGCGAGACCCTCGAGCAGTCGGACGCAACCGGCTGGATGGCCTTTTACTGCCTGACGATGCTGACGATCGCGGCCGTTCTGGCGAGGCACGACTCAGCCTATGAGGATCTCGTGCTCAAATTCCTCGAACATTTCGCCGCGATCGCGGAGGCGCTTGAGCGCGGCGGGCTGTGGGACGAGCAGGACGGCTTCT
>PMKB01000282.1 GCA_003157595.1 Solirubrobacterales bacterium | reverse complement strand
GACCAGGTTGGCGTAGAGAGCGAGCGCGTTCGGGCCCGGCCCGGAGTTCGCTGGATTCGACTCGTGACAGACCTTCCGACCGGGTTGGTCGAGGTCGCCGGCGGCAGATTGCACTGGCGGCAATACCTCCGCTCTGTGCGGAGCTTTGATGTGGAGGCGGTTTTCAGCAGGCAGGACCCGCTTCCGGGACTGGTCGAGCTTGCCTTAATCCCATATCTGTCAGTCAAGCGCGGCTTCTAGACGAAGTCGGCTGACGCTCGCGGCTGCTGTGGTGGCGATCCAACAGCGCTTCATGGTCGTCCGCTCGTCGTATCGCCGCTAAAAGCCCTTCAGCACAATTCCAAATGCGGCTCCACCGTCGTCGGCCTGGGCGACGAACGCGGGCGCGCCCGCATGCGAGCGTGTGAAACTTCCGAACGCAGCATTGCGGTCGATGTCATCAGCGACTATCGCTCCCTTGCCGAGGGCGTCCCAGGCATGCTCGAGCTCGAAGCGAAGGTTGCGAGCCGTGTGGCTGCTGTCGTGCACAAACACGTCGATCTGGCCGAGCTCTGCGAGCAGCCCGGGAAGCCTGCGTCTGCTCGTCCCGTTCACGTATGTCCACCGATGGCGCAGACTGGCCGACACCGCGGCACCGATCTCGGTGTGAAAGGCCGTGTCAAGGGCGGGCAGGTCGATACTCCAAAGATGACCTCCGCCGTTGCGTTCCAAACCCTCCAAAATCACGCGCGACGTTATTCCCCGCGCGACCCCGGTTTCCACCACCGCGTCGGCACGCAGATGCCTGGTCAGGCACCAGGCCACGCGTGCGAGCCCTCTGTCCCCGTCGTCCCAGCCGCCGTAGGTACCGCGACCGATCGCCAACCCCTGGGACTCGAGCGACCGCGACACCTCCGACCACAGCGTGTCGAACTCATGCGCTGCGTCGCACGGCCAAGCGTGGCCGAGGCGCTCGTGCAAACGCCGCTCCCACTCCGCGTCCGGACTGTAGTGGTGGCTCAGAGCCCCACCGCCACGGACCAATCGTCTCGCTCGCCCAAGCGCCCGGTCGAGGCCGTCGTACGGTTCGCGAAGCGTGAGGCGCACGGCGCCTGCGGCCCAGCGAAGACGGGCTGGAAGGCTCGTGCGGTCGGTGCTGTCGCGGCTGGGTTGTGTGATTGGTATCAGAGCTCCCTGCTCGACGCCGCCGGCGGCTCTAGCGACGCATGCTGCGTATGATCCACGCTCGGGGCAGGGCCTTTAGTGGCCGCTGCGATAGTTTGCCGCCGTGCGACTCCAAGCCAATAGACCGAGCTTCGGTCGTCCGGGTGACGAGGCGCCTAAGGTGGCACGCTCGGCGCTCGTCACGATTCAAGTCGGGTCTGGGCCGAGGTCGCCCCTGTTCTGCGTTCACGCAGAAGCAGGCCACGTACGCCTCTACTACGCGCTCGCCCGTCACCTACCTCATGAGCAGTCAGTATACGGGCTCACTACGCTGGCAGTCGGTGAAGGCGGGCAGCCCGAGCGTCTCGAAAGGATGGCCGAGCAGCATCTGCGCGAGATCCGCGCTGTCCAGCCCAACGGGCCATACATCATCGTCGGCGAGTGCACGGGTGGATCCCTCGCCTATGAGATCGCCCAGCAGCTGCGAGCTGCGGGTGAAGAGATATCTCTTCTCGCGTTGGTGGACGCCTTCCGCCCCGACCTTCCCCAGCTACTGCCGTTCGTGCCAAGGTCCGCTTTCAAGGCTGTTCACCGTGTGCGAATACTTGGCTTTCACTGCCGCAACCTCGCTCGTCTCGGCCCGCGCGCCAAGCTAGCGTACGCGGCGTCGAAGGCGGACCGCGTCCGGGAGACGGCGACAGCCAGGGCCTCGGCTGCTCTGCACCGGTCGACGAAGACCGTCACGACGCAGTCGGCCTTCAAAGATGCGCTGGCGGCGTATACCCCGAAGCCCTACGCAGGATGCGTGATCCTCTTTCGCGCGGAAAGACTGCCGCTCGGCATTGCAGCGGCCCCCGACCTCGGATGGGGTGCGTTGGTTGAGAGGCTGCAAGTCGAGCTGGTCCCCGGCTACTTCACGACGCCGATCTCAGAGCCGGGGGTGAAGATTCTCGCCGAGCTGCTTGGTGGGCATCTGCGCGCGCGCGCCGGTGAGCCGTGATGCGAGCGCTGGCGGCGGCGGCGAGATCAGCCCGGATAGGGTCCTTGCTGATCCGGATGGCCCTCGTTGCACCGGCTGGCACCGGACGGGTGTGATGAGCACGGTCAGGCTCTCTGCTGGGGCGAGCGCAAGCTCCGCGCCGATCGTCGCCCGTACTGAGCCGAGGGCGAGGGCAGCAGCGTGAATGTCCGCGTCGTCGCAGTCGGATCGCTGAGCGCCGAGGAGCTGGCGTGCTGGTCGCGGATCCAACAGGGCGTTCCGTCGCTGGGCAGCCCGTTCTTCTCACCAACGTTCACCTCAATCGTCGCCACGACACGCGCCGACGTGTGGGTCGCCGTGTTGGAGGAAGACGGGCAGCTCCGGGGGTTCTTCCCATTTGAGCGCGGGCGACTCGGATCGGGTCGGCCGGCGGGATCACTTATCTCCGATTATCACGGCGTAGTCGCGCCGGAGGACGTCTCATGGGATGCCCGGGCCCTGATCCGCGCGTGCGGCTTGAAGACCTGGGAGTTTCATCAACTGGTTACGTCCCAGTCTTCGTTTGAGCCCTATCACCACGTAAGGCGCGAATCGATGCAAATCGATCTCTCGGGCGGCTTTGAGGCCTACGTGCACGGCATCCAGCAGGCCCACGCCACCACACTCAAACGGCTTTACAGCAACACACGCAAGCTCGAGCGCGAGCATGGCGCCCTTCGTTTTGAGCAGCACAGCGAGGATCCAGCGGCTCTCGCGCTGCTGCTCCGGTGGAAGTCTGAGCAATACACTCGGACCGGAGCGGTCGAGATTCTCAAGCGTGAGTGGATTCGCGAAGTGCTTCGACTGGCGCACACAACCCAGACGATGGGTTTCGCCGGCGTTTTGTCGTTCCTGTTTGCCGATAGCAGGCCGGTCGCGGCACTTTTCGGCATACGCTCTGAGGGTGTCTGTCACTGCTGGTTTGCTGCCTATGATCCCGAGTTCGCGCAATACTCGCCCGGGCTGATTCTGCTGCTCAAGCTTGCCGAAGGTGCGCAACAGACGAATATCAAGGTCCTCGACCTCGGCGCGGGGGATTATGGGTACAAGCGAATCTTCATGAATCGTTCTGTCGCGCTCGCGCAGGGTTCGATCGAGCTGCCGTCGATTGCTGCCGGTGCAGCTCGCACGCGGCGGGCCGCGAAGTCGCTGGTCCGCCGCACGACGATGGCGCCGAGGATTAGACGCCTGGTGCGGGGATCGAGGACGGGCCGGTGAGCGCGATGCGCCACGCCGCGCGCCGGCGTGTAGATCGCCGCGTGGCGTGGGCGGTGTCCCAAGCCCGCGGCTGGGAGGGCCGCTCGAGCTGGTGGCGAGGCGGTGTAGGTCATCGCCGCCGGATTTGGCGATCGAGCGCCTGTCAAGTTTGTCACCCGCGCACAGAGCTCCCGTCGGCTGCTGCCGAGCGCCTAGAATGCGGCGGTGCATCCGGGTGGAGCAGGCGTCTGGCGAATCGCGGGTCGCGCAGGTCGGTCGCCGGGCGAGCAAAGATCCGGGACGACCGCCCGGCGCGGACTGGCGGTCGAGGCGACCGGGCGGTCCGTCGGGCTACGCGCAAGCGTCCCCCGCGACGGTGACGCGGACGGCGCAGCGGGCTACGGCCTCGGACGCGAAGGGCGGGCATTTGTGTCCTGACGGTGAAAGGGCAACGCCGGTGACGACACCGGAGGACGCGCGGGCCGTGGTCGGCGATGCGGGCGGCGGCACCACCCCCAGCCGGGGGGAGACCCTGCATCGCTTCGTGCGCACGCAAGGCTTCACGGCATGCCTCGAACTTGGGTTCGCGCACGGGGTGGGTAGCGTTTACATCGCGTCGGCGTTGGAGGCGGCTGGGGCAGGCGCGCTCACTAGCGTAGATATCCCCTCGGCGCTGAACCGCACGCCGAGCGCGACGTCGTTGCTCGCCCGCGCCGGACTTTCTCATCGCGTGCAACTCGTGATCGACCCGGATAGCTACGTATGGTGGTTGCGTCGCCGCCTGCGCGAGCAGCTACGAGACGGGCGCGTCGAGCCCGCCTACGACTTCGTCTTCATTGACGGCGCCCACACCTGGGACACGGATGCGCTCGCTTTCGCTCTGGTCGACCGTCTCCTCAAGCCCGGCGGGTGGATTCTGTTCGACGACCTCGCTTGGCTTCCTGGCGACCCCAACGTCTCGGACGTTCCTGATGACACGCGCAGCTTCCCGCACGTGGCGGAGGTCTGGGAGCTGCTCGTGCTCACCGACCCGAGCTACGACGAGGTGCGCACGAACGGGAGCTGGGGCTATGCGCGTAAGTCCCTCTCAACTAGCCCAGAGGTCCGCACCGTGGTCAAGACAGACCTCCTGATCCAGTTGCGCCAGCTTGCGCGCATGGCCCGACACAGGGCGCGCGAGGCGCGGGGCGGCTGAGACCCGATTGCTCGGCGCGACCCGATGGCTCGGCGCGGGTCGCCCAGTCGGCTCGACTCTTTCCGACTATCGCGCCGGGATCCCACCGGAGGATGCATCGCGGGACGCCAAGGCTCTGATTTGCGACTACGCCATATCAGGTGTAGGTACCGAGTAGGTTGGTTCGCTGTGCGAGGCGGGCGATCGATCTCTCGGATGGGTTAGACAGCTACATGCAGGGCCTCCAACAAGCCCACGGTTTCACGACTGTAAAGCTCCGGCAACAGCACGCAGGCTCGAAAGCGAGCACGGCCCGCTTCGCCTTGTTCACGGCACCGACGATCCGCGGCTCGCGCGACGCCGTTTCAGGGAAGTCCGATCAGTACACCAGGACCGTAGCCGCCGGGATCCTCGAACGTGAGTGGATCCAGGCCGTGCTCAGACCGGCCCACTGGACACAGGACGATGGCTTCGCCGGAGCTCTGCCTGTCGTGTTCGCCGGAGGGGTTCGGTCGAGCCGGTATCGGTTGCAACCGGCGCGGCACGGACTCGCCGGGCCGCAGAGTCGCTGATCCGGCGGATTGGCATGGCGCCCAGACTCTGGCACCTCGCCCGTCGCGTTGCCCACGGGCAGTGAGCCCCGCACCATCAGCAGGCCGGCAACGTGATGCTCAGATCCCTCAACTCGCGGCGGCGAGCACGCGAGCGCTGTTGAGGGTCGCAGCGACGCCGTGCGAGGGCTGTCACAAGCGACACCTGCAAACGCACGCGCGGGGCGCCGACGCGGAGGCGGACGATAACGGGAGCTGCCGCGCACCACGCGCGCTGTAGCCGCACCTGGGGAGGCGCGCTGAGCGCGATGCGGGCTCGCCTCAACCCCGAGCCCGACGCGAGCTAGGGCACGCGTCGTCATGGCGGCTGCGTCCGGGTCGCCGGTGGCATCGATCACTGGGCCTCCCTGCCCGACAGGGGGGGCCAGTGCCACCAGCCGGGTGGCCCTGAGCTGTCCTCTGAGTGGGTCCCATTATCGTCGTTTACCCAATTTGCGGCATGCCGCACCGCGAGCGCAACAGAGGCGTCAAACTGAACTTCGCGGTGCCTACGCAGCGCTCGTCCGGAGAAATCTCACCGGGTGGGTTGCGGTGTGCTGTGTATGAATCAACCTAGGAAGCCGAGAGGGATGAATTTACGATTCGATGCCGGATCGCGCACGCGTTTTGCTGGACGGCAAACGCCGCTCGCGGCCGCTCGGCCTTCGATGACGCGAGCCTGGTTGTTCTCCGCCCGGACGCAGGTCGCGGCCGAGCCTGCGGTCGAGGTGCCCCTCTTTGACTTGTCGCGCGGACTGACCTCCGTGCGCTCGGAGGCGGCCGCGGTGTTCGATCGCCTGTTCGGCTCGGCCGAGTTCGTGCTCGGCCCGTTCGACGCGGCGGATCGCGCGCCCGAGTGAGCGCTCACGAGAGAGCCGCGAGCGCTGCCCCCGAGGCACCGATCGCCGGTGCGCACGCGCGCTTTGCACGGCACCGCTCCGCCGAACGGAGCCGTCGATGACTGGATCGCCGCTTGAGCTGGCGCTGGTCGGAGTGGGGTACTGGGGTCCGAATCTGCTGCGCGCCGCTGCGGACCTCGAGGATGCCGAAGTGACCGTCGTCTGTGACATCTCGGCGCAGGCGCTGGCCGCCCAGGGTCGCCGACACCCGTACGTTCGTCTGACGCAGCGACTCGAAGATGTGCTCGGGGACGACTCGATCGACGCCGTCCTGGTCGCCACGCCGGTTCAAACCCACCACGAGATCGCCCAGCGCTGCATGCGAGCAGGCAAGCACGTGTTCGTCGAGAAGCCGATCGCCAACACCAGCGAGGACTGCCGGGACCTGATCAGCTGTTCGGTGGAGCGCGGCGTGATCCTGATGCCGGGTCACGTCTTCCTCTATTCACCGGCGGTCGTGGCGATCAAGAAGCTGCTTGACGACGGGGTCCTCGGCGACATCTACTTCGTCACCTCGACACGCGTCAACCTGGGGATCCATCGCAGCGACTCGAGCGTGATCCAGGACCTCGCGCCGCACGACTTCTCGATCCTGCACTACTGGTTCGGTCTGCCGACGTTCGCGCGGTCGATTGCTCGCGACTCCGTCGTCCCGGGACTGTGGGATGTCGCGTTCATCGATCTCGGATACGCGACCCTGGGGACGCTTGCGCGCGTCGAGCTATCGTGGCTGGCGCCGACGAAGCTCCGCCGAACCGTGCTTGCCGGAAGCAAAGCGATGGTGGTCTACGACGACACCAGCAGCGAGCAGGTTCGGATCTTCGATCGGGGCGCTGAGCTGGTCGAACCGCACAACTTCGGCGAGCATCGAATGACGTACCGACTCGGCGACGTGCTCTCTCCACACCTCGACGCGGAGGAGCCGTTGCGGCTCGAGTTGGCGGATTTCGTCGCATCGATTCGCACCGGAGCACAGCCGCGCTCGCACATGCACCTGGGCCTCGACATCGTGCGGATGGTGGAGGCAGCGGAGCTTTCGCTCGTTCACAACGGCGCGCCGGTGCAGGTTATCGCGCCGGACGGGGAACGCCGCCGGGTGCCCGATCGCAGGTCACTGGACCGCGTGTCGGGGATCAACGAGCTTTCGCGGCTGGGCGAGGACGCCGCAGCGATAAACATCTCGCGCACCGCCGGCTGAGAAGTTCGAGCGAACGCTCGTGGCCAGCGCGATCCGCTACTCAGAACTCCCCGCCGCGACTCCACCAGCCACTCGAGCAATTCCGCGGCGCCACGCATCATCGCCGCCGCCCTGCACACGCCTTGCCATAGTAGGGGCGGATGCCGTTCGACTCCCCGGAACACTGGCGGCAAGCTCGCAGCTTCCACCATTCCCGCTACGACGAGGCTGCGCTCGTAGCACGCGAGTGCACCGCGTCCGTGTGTCTGCCGGCGCGCGATTGCGCGGCGACGATCGGTCCGATCGTCGAGCTGCTCGCCGGCCTGCGTGAGCGCGGAGCGATCGACCAGCTCGTCGTGATCGACGGCGGATCGAGCGACGGCACCGCCGCGATTGCCGCTGACGCCGGTGCGTCCGTCTTCTCCGAGTCCGCGCTGATGCCCGCCTCCGGTCCGGTGGCGGGCAAGGGGGACGCGATGTGGCGCTCGCTCAGCGTGCTGGACGGCGATCTCGTGTGCTTCCTGGACGCCGACGTGCTCGAGTTTCCCGCCCACTACGCCATCGGCCTGCTCGGCCCGCTGATCGAATTCGACGAGATCGAGTTCGTCAAGGCCTACTACCGGCGCCCGTTCCGCCAGGGCGAGCTCCTGCTCGCCGACGGCGGCGGCCGCGTGAACCATCTGCTGGCGCGTCCCGCGCTCGCCATCTTCTACCCGGCGCTCGCCGGTATCAGCCAGCCGCTGGCGGGGGAGATCGCGGCGCGACGCTCGCTGCTGCAGCGGCTGCCGTTCGCGACCGGCTACGGCGTCGAGATCGCGATGCTGTTCGACGTGCTCGAGCAGGTCGGCCTCGACGGGATGGCGCAGGTCGACCTCGACACCCACCACAACAGCCACAAGCCGCTGCTCGAGCTGACCGGAATGGCCTATTCGGTGCTGGCGCAGATCGCGCTGCGCCTTGAACGCGACGGACGCCTGCTCGAGCTTGACCCCGCGCCGCTGCTCGGCGACGATCGCGCGCCCCAGCCGCCGTCGTCCGAGCGCCCGCCGATGGCCGGCGCGCGGTGAGCGGAGCCCTTTACCTCGATCTCGATGGCACGCTGCTCGGCGCCGGGGCATCGCTGATGCACGACGGCGAGGGAGCCGTCTCGCTGCTGGGCGTGCGAGCGATCGAGGCGTGCCTGCGAGCCTCCGTCGAGGTGGTGTTGATGAGCGGACGCCGTCGCGGCCAGGTCGCCGAGGACGCGCGGCTGCTCGGTCAGAGCGCGTTCATCTACGAGGCCGGCTGCGTGCTCGAGCTCGACGGCGAGCAGCTGTGGCTGACCGAGCTGGTGGCGGGCGAGCGCAGCGTGCACGAGCAGATCGAGGACTCCGGGGCGCCTGCGCTGTTGCTCGCGCACTTCGCCGACCGCCTCGAGTACCACGACCCATGGCATCGCGGGCGCGAGATCTCGCACCTCTTTCGCGGGCTGGTCGATGTGTCCGAGGCGGACGCGGTGCTGCGTGAGCATGGTCACGGCAATCTGCGGCTCGTCGACAACGGCGGCGTGAGCGCCGCCGGCGCGCAGCAACGCTTGCGCGCGTACCACCTGATCCCGGCCGGCGGATCGAAGTCCGCGGCCGTGGCCCGACACCAGCGTGCCCGCGGCCTGTCGCGCGCCGATACGTTTGCGGTCGGCGATTCGCGCGAGGACCTCGCCGTTGCCGCGGTCGTGCACACCTTCTGGCTGGTCGCCAACGCGCTCGAGCGCGATCCGGCGATGCGCGAGGCGGTGGCCGGCCACCCCAACGTGCGCGTCACCGCCGCCGGGCACGGCGAGGGTGTCTACGAGGCGGTGATCACAACTCTGGCGGAGCGTCGCGGCGCCAGCGCGTGAGCCGCTCGCGCAGCCGCTGCCAGAAGCCCCGCGAGCGCCGCCAGCGGGCGCGAGGCGGTACCGTCGCACGCACCAGCGCCACCCATTCGGCGAGCGGTAGCTCGCCGTCGATCAGCCGCGCCAGACCGCCGGTGACCGGCGCGGGCAGGCCGGCGCGCTCGATCGAATGGGCGAGCAGCGGCACCGATTGGAGCGCCTCTACCGCCTGCGACACAGTCTGCTGTATCTCGGCCGCCGGAACGCCCTGGGCGAGCAGCTCGCCGGCACGGCGGTTGCGGCTCATCGGCGCGAGCGCGGTGGCGACGAGGTCGCCGGCCCCGGCCAGCCCGATGAAGGACTCCGGGCGTGCACCCGCGGCTTCGGCAAGACGCCAGGCCTCGGCGAAGATGTGCCCGGCGGCCGCGCCCGCCGCGTTGAGGCCCTGAGCCTCGGTGGCCCCGGCCGCAAGCGCCGCGGCGTTCTTGGCGACGCCGGCGAGCTCGACGCCGACCGGGTCGTTGGCCAGCTCGCAGACGACGCCCGCGCGGTTGAAGATCGCGGCAAGCCCCTCGGCGAGTCCTTCGTCGAAGGCCGCGGCGACCAGGCCGGCGCCCGCGTGCACCATCTCCTGAGCATGTGCCGGCCCGCCGATGCAGGCGACCCGGTGCGCCCCGAAGCGGGCGCGCAGCGCGGTCGTTGGCGCCGCGCCGTCCGGCGGGACGAGCCCCTTGGACAGCGAGACGACGGCGCTGCGACGCCCGAGGCCGGCGTTCTCGAGCGCCGCGATCGCCTCGGCGAGGCTCGTCGAGGGCACCGCCAGGAAGACGTAGTCGGCTCGTGATACGCCGCTTGAGACCGGCTCGATGCGCAGCTGTGAGGGCAGTTCGACGCCGGGCAGGTACTTCTCGTTGATACGGCTCTCGGCCAGCTCCGCGGCCTGCTGTTCGGTGCGCGTCTGCAGGGTCGTACGGACTCCGGCACGCGCCAGCAGGACCGCGATCGCGGTGCCGAACGAGCCGGCTCCGATCACCGTCGCGCGCCGTCCGCCGGGCAGCGAGGCCTGCGCCCGGCTGAGCACGGCGGGCCGGGCCGATGTGCTCGCGTCGGCGGCGATTTCGGTGCTCACTGATGCGAGCGTAGCGGTCACGCTGTGATGACGCAGGCGAGCGCCGCGGCAGCATCCTCGATCGCCGGCTCGTCGGTGGCCTCGAGAATCTCCTGCAAGTCGAGGATTCTCGCGTCGAAGCGCTCCAGCGCACAGCGGCCGACGACCGCGTGCGCGGGGACTCCGTGCTGGCGTGCGCGGGTCGCGACCTCAGCGACGATCTTGCCCTCGAGGCTGGTCGCGTCCAGCCGGCCTTCACCGACGATCACCGCCCGACTGGCGAGCATGCGCTGGTCGAAATCCAGCGCATCGAGCACGAACGGCGCGCCCGCCAGCAGCCGGGCGTCAAGCTCCGCCCACAACCCGCCCGCGAGCCCGCCGGCCGCGCCGGTCATCGCCACCCCGCGCGGCAGCGCGAGGGCGTCCAGCCGGCGCTGCAGGCGCGCCACGGCGCCGGCGTCGGCGCCCTTCTGCGGGCCGAATATCGCTGCGGCCTGCTCGAACGGCGTGCGCACGTCGCACAGCACGGTCAGCCGCGCGCCACCCAGCCCTCCGGCCGCGGCGATCGCCTCGAGCGCACCGCGGCCGCCGTCGGTGCTCGCGCTGCCGCCGGCAGCGACCAGCACGTGCTCGGCGCCATGCGCAACCGCAGCGACGATCAGCTCGCCGGTGCCCGCGCTCGAGGCAGCCTCGGCGTCGCGCTCTGCCGGTGCGAGCAGCGCCAGGCCGCTTGCCGCTGCGACCTCGACGAGCGCCGTGTGGCCGTCGCCCAGTAGCGCGAAGCTCGCCGCCAGCTCGCGCCCCAGCGGATCGCTGGCGCCAACGGTCACGATCTCGCCGCCCAAACGTTCGAGCAGGACCTCCATCGTTCCCTCACCACCGTCCGCGACGGGAGCGAGGTCGACTGGCATTCCGGCGCGGGCGAGCCCGCGGCCGATCGCCCGCGCGACCTGGTGAGCCGAAAGCGTTCCCTTGAAAGAATCGGGAGCGACCAGGATCGGCCGGTCGTTGCGGGCCATCGTGCGGCATTCTCTCAAGTCGATGAAGGCGGAGGCGATCACGATCGAGGCTGCGGGCCGCGAGGTGCGGATCTCGAACCCCACCAAGCTGTTCTTCCCGCAGCCGGGATTTACCAAGCTCGACCTGGTGCGCTACTACCTGGAGTGTGAGGAGGCGGTGGTCCGCCACCTGCGCGAGCGCCCGACGACGATGAAACGTTGGGTTGACGGCGTGGCCGGCGAGTTCTTCTTCCAGAAGCGTGTGCCCGACAACGCGCCGGAGTGGCTGAGCACCGCCACCGTGCGTTTCCCCAGCGGTCGCTCGGCGCGCGAGCTGGTCGTGTCCGACGCCGCGCACCTGGCGTGGGGAGTGAACCTCGGCGTGATCGACTGGAACCCGTGGCCCGTGCGCCGCCGGGACCTCGACCGCCCCGACGAGCTGCGCGTCGACCTGGACCCCACGCCGGAGGTTGCCTTCGACGAGGTGCGCGCGGTGGCGCTGTGCGTCCGCGAGGTGCTCGAGGAACACGGCCTGATCGGGTTCCCGAAGACCTCTGGTTCCCGCGGCATCCACGTCAACGTCCGCATCCATCCGCAGCGGGGCTTCCAGGAGGTCCGCCGAGCAGCGCTCGCCTTGGCCCGCGAGGTCGAGCGGCGGATGCCCGGACGGGCCACCAGCAAGTGGTGGAAGGAGGAGCGCGTCGGCGTGTTCGTCGACTACAACCAGAACGCACGCGACCGCACTGTCGCTTCCGCATACTCGGTTCGGGCGGTCGCCGATGCGCGCGTGTCCTGCCCGATCGGCTGGGCCGAGCTGCCCGACGTGGAGCCGGCAGAGCTGCGGCTCGACACCGTGCCCGCGCGGCTGCGCGAGCGCGGCGACCCCTCGGCGGCGATCGACGAGCACCCCGGCTCCCTCGACAGCCTGCTTGAGCTGGCCGCCCGCGACGAGGCCGCCGGCCTGGGCGACGCACCGTGGCCGCCGAACTTCCCCAAGGCCGACGGGGAGGGAACGCGCGTCGCGCCCTCGCGCGCGAAGCGGCGATGAGCCTCAGCGCAGCTGGTCGATCGTGCACTCGCGCGGCTGCTTGTCCTCGCGCCAGCGGACGATCTTGGTGCCGTGGCGGATCCGTCCGTCGCTGGTGTGGTCGTAGCTGACCTCGACGACCAGTTCCGGCCGCAGCTCCACCCACTCGAGTTCGCGCTCGGAGCTCCAGCGACTCGGCTCGCCGCTGCCGCGTGCCCCGGTCTCATAGGCTGCCAGCTGCGCTCGCAGCTCGCGTTTGCGGGCGGCCGTGAACGCCGAGCTGTGGCCGACCGGCCGCAGCCGGCCGTCGGCCTCGTAGAGCCCGAGGATCAGGGAGCCAACGCTCTCGGGCTCCACCCCGGGGCGGTAGCCGAGCACGACGCAGTCGATCGTGCGCAGACGCTTGACCTTGACCATTGCCGTGCGCTTGCCGGGCGCGTAGGCGGCGTCGAGGCGCTTGGCCATGACGCCCTCGGTCTGCTCGAGCCAGTGCTCGGCGGCAGCCGGATCGCGCACGAGCTCGGAGCGGCGCACGCCCTCGAGCTGCTCGAGCGCAGCGCGACGGCGCTCAAACGGCGCCGCCAGCCACTCCTCGCCGTCAAGCTCCAGCAGGTCGAACGCGACGTAGGCCGCCGGCCACTCCCGCGCGAGGCGCTCGATGCGCGAGGCGGCGGGGTGGATACGCTGCTGCAGCGCGCCGAAGGCTTGGCCGGGGCCGTCGCCATCGATCACGATCTCGCCGTCGAGCACGTAGCGGCCAGACGGCAGGGTGAGCTCCGGGAAGTAGCGCGTGAGGTCCTTCGAGCCACGTGACTGCAGCCTCAGCTGCTCGCCCTCGACGAACGCGATCGCCCGAAAGCCATCGTATTTCTGCTCGTAGCACCACTGCGGCCCGACCGGCAACGCGGCCGCGGCGCGCGCGAGCTGGGGCTCGATTCCGAAACGCATCGAAGGCCAGCGTAGCTACAGTCCGCTGTTGTGACGACGGGTGAGCTCACCGACGCGGAGCGCGGGTACCTTGAGACGCTGTACTGGCTGCACGAAGCGGAGCTGCCGATGACCGCCGCCAATGTCGCGCGCGCATTGCAGCTGTCGGCCCCGGCCGTGCACGAGATGATCGGTCGGCTCGAGCGCGACGACTTCATCACCCGCGGTTCCGACAAGGTCATCAGCTTCACGGCGGCGGGCGAGCGCCAGGCCGGCGAGATCGTCGGCCGCCACCGCCTGATCGAGCGTTTCCTGACCGACGTGCTCGGCATCGCATGGGATGAGGTGCACGAGGAGGCCGAGCGTCTCGAGCACGCCATGTCGCCGGTGCTCGAGGAGCGCATGCTCGCTGCGATCGGCGACGCCACCACCTGTCCGCACGGGCATCCGATCCGGGTCGGCACGCGCATCCCCGGGGTTCCGCTCGCCGACGTGGCGCAGGGCGCGAGCATCCGTGTGCTGCGATTCGAGAACGAGGCCGAGGACCTGCTGCATTACCTGCGCCAGATCGGGCTCGAACCGGGGCTCGAGGGAACCGTGGCGCAGTCAGGCGCCGAGGAGATCGTGGTCGAGGCCGGCGACCTGCGCGCCACGATCACACGCAGCGTCGCCGAAACGGTATCGGTCACCGCCGATCCTTCGCCCCCCCCTCGGGTTGCGCTGCCCGAGCATCTCGTGCTCGGCCTGCAGCGCTACGGGCGCTGAGTCGGCAGCCAGCGCGGTCCGCTAAGCGGCTTCGAGCGCCGCCGCGAGCCGTGTCACGCCCTCGCGGATCTCCTCCGGAGTGACGCCGGCGAACGCCAGGCGAACCGCCCCGGAGCCGCCGTCCAACACGAAGTCATCGCCGCTGACGAGCGCCAGCTTGCGCTCCGCGGCGGCCTTGAGGACCGCCGCGGGCTCGACCCCCTCGGGCAGCTTCACCCAGAGGAAGTAGCCGCCGTCGGGTACGACGAACGACACGCTCGGGATCTGCTCGTGCAGCGCCTGCGCGAGCGCATCGACACGCTGCTCGAGCGCGGCCCGCACGCGCTCGATCGAGCGGTCGATCGAGCCGGAGGCACAGAACTCATAGACGATCGCCGCGTCGACCATGCTCGGTGAGATGTAGGTGTTGGTCGCTCGCACGACGATCCGCGCGATCAACTCGCGCGGGCCGATCAGGAAGCCGACGCGAATGCCTGGGCACACGGTCTTGGAAAACGACGACGCGTACACGACGCTGCCCTCGCCGGCGTCGAGCGAGAGCATCGTGGGCAGCGTCTCGCCGCGGAAGCGCAGCGCGATGTAGGGGTCGTCCTCGAAGATCGTGAACTCGTGCTCGCGCGCCAACTCCAGCATCCGCTCGCGCTTGGGGCCCGAGAGTGTGTAGCCGGCTGGGTTGTGGAAGTTGGGGATGATGTGGGCGAGCTTCGGCCGCGCGCCGCCTTCGAGTGCCGCGCTCAGGGCGTCCGTGTCGATCCCGTCGGGCTCGAGTCCGATCGCGCGCAGCGCCGCGCCGTGCTGGCGCAGCGAGAGCAGGGTGCGGTCGTAGCTCGGCCGCTCGACGACCACCTCGTCCCCGGCCCCGACCAGGTCGTCGAACAGGAACGCGTCAGCCTGCATCGAGCCGTTCGTGACGAGCACGTTGGCCTCCTCGACGCCGTGGCGCTCGGCGATCCAGCGGCGCAACGGCACGTAGCCGACCGCGGTGCCGTAGGCCGTCATTCCGCCGGGGTCGTTGGCGAAGGCTCGCTGCGCCGCTTCGCGCAGGCCGTCGACATCGATTATGTCCAGCGACGGCGCGCCGCGCGCGAATGAGAGTCCTGTCACTTCCATCACGTCATCCTCCTAGCAGTTCGACGGCGATCTCGGCGACCTGGGTAGGGGTCTTGGCAACCCGTACACCCGCCGCCTCGAGCGCCTCCGCCTTCGCCGCCGCGGTGCCCTTGGAGCCGGAGACGATCGCGCCGGCGTGGCCCATCGTCTTGCCGGGTGGTGCTGTGAAGCCGGCGATGTAGGCGACGACCGGCTTGGAGATGTGGGCCGCGATGTGGACTGCGGCCACTTCCTCGGCGTCGCCGCCGATCTCGCCGCTCATCACGATCAGCTCGGTCTCGGGGTCGGCCTCGAACAGGTCGATGATGTCGACGAAGCTCGATCCGGGGACGGGGTCGCCGCCGATGCCGACGATCGAGGAGTTGCCGAAGCCGCGCTGCGCCAGCTCGTGGCCGACCTGGTAGGTGAGCGTGCCGGAGCGCGACACGACCCCAACGTTGCCCTCGCGGAAGAACGCGGCGGGAATGATGCCGACGTTCACCTTGCCGGGCGAGAGCACGCCCGGGCAGTTGGGTCCGATCAGCCGGACCGCAGGCGCGCGCCGCAGGTGCGTGTAGACGCGCAGCTCGTCATGCGCCGGGATCCCCTCGGTGATCGCGATGATCGTCGCGATCCCGGCATCGGCTGCTTCGAGGATCGAGTCGGCGGCAAACGGGGGCGGCACGAAGATCATCGCCGTGTTGGCCTGCGTCTGCTCGCGCGCTGCGCGGAAGGTGTTGAAGACCGGGATGCCCTCGACGTCCTGGCCGCCCTTGCCGGGGGTGACGCCGGAGACGACGTTGGTGCCGTAGGCGCGGTTGTTGAGCGTGTGGAAGCGGCCCTCGCGGCCGGTGATGCCCGACACGCACAGCCGCGTCTCGCGGTCGACGATGACGCTCATTTCGCGAGCTCCACGACGAGCGCGGCGGCTTCGTCCATCGTGCTCGCCGCGTGCACGTTCGGCAGCGCGGCGGCTGCCAGCAGCGCCCGGCCCTCCTCGCCGTTGGTGCCGTCGAGCCGCACGACGAACGGGATCGTCGGCTTGATCTGCTCGAACGCCGCGATCAGCCCGCGCGCGACCTCGTCGCAGCGCGTGATGCCACCGAAGATGTTGAACAGCACCGCCTTCACGCCTGGGTCCCAGGTGATCACCTCGACCGCGGCGGTGATCGCCTCGGCCTTGGAGCCGCCGCCGGCGTCGAGGAAGTTTGCGGGGGCGCCGCCGTGCTGGGCGACGACGTCGAGCGTCGACATCACCAGGCCGGCGCCGTTGCCGAGGATGCCGATGTTGCCGTCGAGCTTGACGTAGGTCAGGTCGCGCTCCTTGGCCATCCGCTCCTGCGGGTCCTCGCTGGAGAGGTCGCGCAGCTGCGCGTTGTCAGGATGGCGGTAGAGCGAGTTTCCGTCGAGGGTGACCTTCGCGTCGAGGGCGATGAGCGTGCGCTCGGGAGTGACGATCAGCGGGTTGACCTCCACGAGCGTCGCCTCCTCGCCCACGAACGCGCTGTAAAGCCGCGCGAGGAAGTCGCCGACGGGAGCCACGAGGTCGGCGTCGACGGCCGCCTCGAAGGCGAGCCGGCGGCCGTGGAAGGGCTGAAAGCCGAGCAGCGGGTCGATGTGCAGCGAGGCGATCGCCTCCGGCGTCTGCGTGGAGACCTCCTCGATGTCCATGCCGCCGCGCGTCGAGAGCATCGCGAGTGGCGCCTTCGCGCCGCGGTCGAAGACGAACGAGGCGTAGTACTCGGCCTCGATCTGCGAGGCCCCCTCGATCCACAGCTCGCGGACTGTCAGGCCCTTGATGTCCATGCCGAGGATCGCCTCGGCATGCTCGCGTGCCTGGTGCTCGTCGCTCGCGAGCTTGATCCCGCCGAGCTTGCCGCGCCCGCCGACTTGCACCTGCGCCTTGACCGCGCAGGGGTAGCCGATTCGGTTGGCGGCGGCGATCGCCTCGTCGACGGTTCGGGCGGGCTCTCCGGCGGGTACGGGGATGCCGTGGCGGGCGAACAACTGCTTCCCCTGATACTCGAGCAAATCCATCGGCCGCCACGGACTCTATTCGACGTTCATAATTGGCGGCCCACCCATCGTCAGCGAGGAGCACAAGCTCTAGATGCCATTGCCAGTGAAGACGACGTTCGTCACCTTCGACGTGTACGGAACCCTGATCGACTGGGAGAGCGGCATCTGGGACGCCTTCGCCGCCGAGGCGGCGCGCGACGGGTTCACGATCGAGCGCGAAGAGGTCATCCCGCTCTTTCACGAGATCTCGCGCCAGATCGAGGGCGGATCCTACGAGCTCTACGCCGAGGTCCTGCGGCGCACCGCGGTCGAGATCTCAAAGCGGCTCGGCTGGCCGCTCGAGCCGTCGCGGTCCGGGTTCCTGCCCGACTCAGTGCAGCAGTGGATGCTGTTTCGGGAGGCTCGCCCGCAGCTCGAGAAGCTCTCGAAGAAGTACAAGCTCGGGCTGATCTCCAACATCGACGACAAGCTGCTCGGCCAGACGCGTCGGCACATCCCGATCGACTTCGACCTCGTCGTGACGGCGCAGCAGGTGCGCTCCTACAAGCCGGACCTCGCGCACTTCAACGAGTGCGCCCGTCGCATCGGCGGCAAGAAGGGCTGGGTGCACGTGGCGTCGAGCTACTACCACGACGTCGAGCCCTGCGTGAAGGCAAAGATCCCGGTGATCTGGGTCAACCGCCACCGCGAGACACTCGACGCGGGTCAGCGCAAGCCGACCGCCGAGGTGGCGAACCTGCGCGAAGCGGCCAAGCTCCTCGGCATCGTCTAGCCAGGCGGGAGGGCAGCCGTGCGCGCGACCGGCGTCCACGAGGACGTGATCGTCGTCGAGAGCCGCGTGTGGCGCACCACAGCCACCGTCGTGCGAAGTGGTTCGGAGGCGTTCATGGTCGATTCGCCGGTCTTTCCCGACGAGCTCGAACTGCTGCCCGCGCTGCTCGAGCAGGCGAACTTTCCCTTCAGCGGGCTGATCGCGACCCACGGCGACTGGGACCATCTGCTCGGTCGCCTGGCGTTCCCGGGCGCCGCGCTCGCGGTCTCCGAGACGACTGCGGCCCGGCTGCGGGCGCATCCGGGCGCGGCCCAGCGGGCGCTGCGCGACTTCGACGAGCGCCACTACCTCGAGCGTCCCGTGCCGCTCACGCTCGGCTCCGTCGAGGCCCTGCCGGTGCCGGGCTACTGCGGCCTCGGCGAGCACGAGCTGGAGCTCCATCCGGCCGACGGACACACGGTTGACGGCATGGCGATCTGGATCCCGTGGGCAAAGGTTCTGGTCTGTGGGGACTACCTTTCGCCGGTGGAGATCCCCATGCCGGAGGCTTCGATCGACGGCTACCTTGCGACTCTTGCGCGCCTCGAGCCGCTCGTCAACCAGGCCGCATACGTCGTCCCCGGGCATGGGAGCCCGATTGACGCAGCCGCGGCCCGGACGCTGCTGCGGGAGGACCGCGAGTACCTCGATCGCTTGCGCGAGCGGCGAGCCTCCGCCTCCGCCCTTCCGCCCGGCCGCCGCGACGCGGAGCAGCGCCGGCTGCACGACGCGAACCTGGCGCGGCTCAGGGCAGGCGACGCCCCATGAACACGTCGCGCCCGCGCAGCGCGCCGTGGGCCTTGCTCGAGGTCGAGAAGCCAAGCGCCTCGTACAGCGCGATCGCGCCGTGGTTGTGCTCGTTGGTGTCGAGCTCGATCCGCCGCGCCCCGCGCACGGTCGCACGCTCGAAAGCGAGCACAACGAGGGCCCGACCGACGCCGCGCCCGCGCGCCGCGTCCTCGACGTAGAGATCCTCCAGCCAGCAGTCGGGCGCCGCCGTCCAGATCGAATGACGGAAGCGCAGCTGGCAGACGCCGCACGGCGGAGCGCCCGCCTCATCGCGGCCCAGCAGGAACTCGGTGGTGGGCTCGGCGGCCAGGCGAGCGACCGACGCGGCGAACGCGTCGTCGTCCGGTAGATCCACCCCGACCCAGTTGCGGAAGGCAATCAGCAGCCGTGTGATGTCGGACGCCTCGTCGGCGCTCGCGGGCCAGACCTCGCTCACGCGGACTCGATCACCGCGAGCGCATCCCCGGAGGCCACCGAGGAGCCAACCGAGATCGGCAGCGCCGCGACGGTGCCCGCTTTGTGCGCGGTGATCTCGTTCTCCATCTTCATCGCCTCGACGACCGCAATCAGCGCGCCGTGCTCGACCTTCGCCCCGGTCTCGACGGCGATCTTCAGCACGGTGCCCTGCATCGGGCTCCTCAGCACATCATCGCCGCCGGCGCCACCGCTGCTCGCCCGGGGGGTGCGCGTGCGGCGCGACCTGGCCGCTGCGCCGGCCGGACCGCGGGTCCCAGCGGGACCGCTGGGCGAACCGCTCACGCGCACGTCGAAGCGGCGACCGCTGACCTCGACGGTGTAGTCGAGTGTGACCGTGTGATCGGCCCGGTCCTCGGCGGTCGTCTGCTCGGTGCCGATCGACGCCAGCCACGCATCGTCCTCGAGCAGATCGCGGCAGGTCTCGCCACGCGCCCACTGATCGGTCGCCAGCAACCGACGGTGGAAGGGGATCAGCGTGCTCAGGCCCGTGATCTCGAACTCGCCAAGCGCGCGCAGCATGCGCTGCGTCGCTGCGGCGCGATCGCTGTCCCAGACGATCAGCTTGGCGATCAGCGGGTCGTAGTTCTGAGAGATCTCGGAGCCGGCGGCGACGCCGGAGTCGACCCGCACGCCGGGGCCGGACGGCTCGCGGTAGGTGGCGATCCGGCCTGGGTGGGGGAGGAAGCGCAGGGCCGCGTCCTCGGAGTTGATGCGGCATTCGATCGCGTGCCCCCGCAACACGATTTCCTTCTGGGTGAAGGGCAGTGGCTCGCCGGCGGCGATGCGGATGCCTGTCTTGACGATGTCGATGCCGCTCGTCATCTCCGTCACGCAGTGCTCGACCTGCACGCGCGTGTTCATCTCCATGAA
>PMKB01000192.1 GCA_003157595.1 Solirubrobacterales bacterium | reverse complement strand
TCGGCGGCCGCTGCCGCCAGGGCGTCGTACGCGCCGGCGACTTCGACCAGATCCGTGCCGGTGGCTACGCGGTTGAGCTCGGCGACGGCTGCGTCGAACACTCGCCACAACTCCTCGGGGCCCCGGCAACCGGTTCCCGGCTGCAATTCGTACGGCGGCTTGTTCGCGGACGCGCGATGCGGCGGCCACTCAAACCCGGCCGCGTCAGCCTCCCGGCANNGTGCCTCTGCCGTCGCGGCGGATGCGAGAGCGCCGAGTCGAGCGCTGAAGCCTGCGTCGGGAGGTGCGAGCCGGCTCGACTCGAGCGCGCGACGCCACTCCTCCTGTGCAGCGCGGAACGCGCTCTGCGCGCGCTCCTGCTGATCGCCAACCGCCATGGCGCCATCATGTCAGCCGCCGGGGTCGAGAACAATGTCTCTTGTAGAGCATTTTGCTTATTTGCTCTATTCTTTTCGCATGGCTGTCCGGCCGCACTCGATCGACGAAGCGATCGGCTTGCACGCTCCGACCGTCGCGGAGCTGAGCCCTCGCTGCATCGAGGCGATCGCCACGCGGGTGATCGAGCTGCTCCGCGAGCACACGCGCGACCTGCCACACCCAGAGTCGCTGATCGACGTCGCCGAGCTAGCGCGGCGCACGGGACTGAGCCGCACGTGGATCTACGAGCACGCTCGCGAGCTCGGTGCGATCCGTCTCGGCGATGGACCCAAGGCGCGACTACGCTTCAACCCGGACACCGTCAAGCGGCTGCTCGAGCGCGAGCAACCATCGCGAGTCGAGGCAGCGCCAGCGACGCGGCGACGCCAGATCCGCGCGATGAACGACATCGAACTGCTCCCCATCACAAGCAACCATGCACAGGCGCCGGGACGCGAGCTTTTTCGCCGGGGAAGCCGCTGATGAGCGCGACGCCCACCGGCACGATCGACGCCAAGCTGCTCGCCGATGGCACCGTCGCGTTCCATCTGCGCTTCCGTGTCAACGGGAGGCGCGAGCGCGAGATCCTTCACGAACGCGCGGGCTGCGAATGCGGATGCGGCGGCGGATGGAATGAGCGCACCGCCCGCACCGAGCTCNNGCCGGCGTGTGGCGGCTGGCCCCCGCCCCCGCCCCGGCTCCGAAAAACCGGCCGAGCCCGACCTTCCACGAATATGCCTCACTCTGGCTGCAGTCGAAGATCGATGGCGTGATCGGAGATAAGCCGATCGGTGCGAGCACGGAGTCCGATTATCGGTGGAAGCTCTCGATTCACCTTCTTCCGTTCTTCGCGCGCTACCGCCTGGACGAGATCGACCGTGAGCTGTGCCTGGCGTTCAAGAGTCGCAAGCTCGCAGAGGCGTCACGGCTTCGCGAGGAACTCGCCGGCGGCGCCGATATCCGCGACCACCGCGGTCGTCGCGCGGTCCCGCTTGGCCCGTCGTCCCTTCGCAAGATCCTGGACACGCTCGCCACGATTCTCGACGACGCGATCGAGGATGAGCTGATCGGTCGCAACCCCGCCCGCGGAAAGCGGATGCGCGTCCGCGTTCCCAAGCCGGTGCGGACCTTCCTGGAGACCGACGAACTCGTCGGTCTGATCGACTCGGCACGCGAGCAGGACGTGGCGTTCGCACGCCCCCGCCCGCCGACAACGCAGACCAGCGGCTCGCGCGCCGCCGTCGCCCAGCTGCACGCCGACGGACTCAAGGGAACGGAGATCGCGGCGCAGCTCGGGATCTCCACGGCGACAGTGAGCTATCACCTCAGCCGCCAGCAGCTGCAGCCGGTCGGCGAGTACATCGGCCGCCGCGCCGTCGTTGAGATCCTCGGCCGAAGCGGCGTGCGCGCGAGCGAGTTGTGTGACATCCGCATCGGCCACCTTCGGCTGCACGACCCCGACGGCGCTCGCTTCCGGATCCCGGACTCGAAGACCCAGGCCGGCATCCGCGAGGTCCAGATGACGCCAGACCTCGTCGAGACGCTCATTGAACACATCGACCGCCTGCGCCGCGCGGGCCGCTCCGTAGATCCCGCGGCCCACCTCGTGCAGAACCTCCGCGGCGGGCGGATGGACCGCCAACGCGTCGGCGAGATCGTGCGCGACGCGGCCCACCTCGCGAGCAAGCACCACGTCGCGCGAGGCTTGCCGCCACTCCCGCACACGACACCCCACTCGCTGCGGCGGACCTACATCTCGATCGCGCTGCTCGCCAACAACTTCGACGTGAAGTGGGTGATGAGCCAGGTCGGCCACGCCGACTCGAAGATGACGATGGACGTCTACGCGCAGCTCGAGCAGCGCGCCCAGCGCAGTCACGGCACCGCGTTCGACCGCATCGTCCGCGCCGCGAGGGAGCAGCTCGAGGGCCGCGCCGAACCCTCAACCAACCTCAACCATTGGGCCACGATTGGGCCACGAAACCAAAATCGACCCGATTTCGCTGCTCCTGAGCCTGTTCCAGAAAACGAAGAACCCCGCGATTTGCAGGGTTCTTCCCCCATGGCGAGACCCAGACTCGAACTGGGGACACCACGATTTTCAGTCGTGTGCTCTACCAACTGAGCTATCTCGCCGAACCATCGCCGGGCCTCGCCCGGACCCGCGCCAAACCGACCGAACGCGTGCCCGGACCCGACCGGACCGGGCCCGATGCTACCGGCTCAGCCGCCGCTTCCGCCTGCCGGCCAGCCGGCTCGCGGGTCGGGGAGGGGCGTGAGGCGGGCCTCGATCTCGGCGCGGCGCGGCTCGAGCCAGGGCGGGAGGACGACCTGGCGGCCGAGCTCGGCGATAGGCACGTCGTGGGCGAAGCCGGGGCCGTCGTCGGCGATCTCATACAGCACCCCGCCGGGTTCGCGGAAGTAGATCGAGTGGAAGAAGTGGCGGTCGATTATGGGGGTGCTCCGCACCCCGGCGGCGTTCACGTGCTCGTGCCAGAGCGGGTGCTCTGCGACCGTCGTGCCCCAGGCGATGTGGTGGATCGACCCTGCCCCCTGCACGAGACGGCCCGGCGGCGCGGGGTCGAAGGTGATCGTCGCCCCCCGGCGCTCGCCGCGCAGCTCGAGCGTCTCCTCCCCGAGCGCCCCGAGCACGTCGACCGCCAGCGCCCGGCTCGCCTGCGGGCGCATGCTGTAGGCCCGCACGCCGGCGAAGCCGAGCAGCGCGTGCTCCGGCGGGATATCCGGGTGCTCGGCGCGCAGCGGCTCATCCGGAACGTCCTCGACGATCAGCTCGTGCTCAAGTCCCTCCGGGTCCGCGAAGCGGACCTCATTGGAACCCTGCTCGACCGCGACCCCGTGCTCGGCCAGCCGATCGGCCCAGAACGCGAGCGAATCCGGCGAGCCGACGCGTGAGAGCACACGGTACGCACACCCCACGCCGACCTGGCCGCGTGCCGCGCCGGGATACTCGAAGAACGTCAGATCCGCGCCCGCCGAGCCCTGTTCGTCGGCGTAGAACAGGTGGTAGACGGTCGGGTCGTCCTGGTTGACGGTCTTGGTGACCAGCCGCAACCCCAGCACGCCGGTGTAGAAGTCGACGTTGCGCGGAGCATCGCCGGTGATCGCGGTGATGTGGTTGAGGCCTTCGAGGCGCATCTTCAGCGGGGTCCGGCGTCGATCGCCGAGTCGGCGAGCGCCGTCATGCTCGACTTCCCGCCAAGAACATACTGCACGCTGTAGATCGCCCCATCCTGCTTCCACTCGATGCTCGCCGGCCCGCACGACGCCCCGCAGTGGATCCCCGAGTAGGTGCCCGTGATCCCACGCGCCAGCGCCACCCGCGTCCCGGGCAGCTTGGTCTGCGGCCCACCCTCGAACTCCGCAAAGAAGCACGCGGTCCCGTCATCGCAGCGCGGCGCATAGGCCAGCTGGATGTCATACCCCTTCGCCGTAGCCCCGCCCGCGCCGTAGAGCCGCGAAGCGGCCACATCCGCGCGAATGCTGGACGGCATCAGCACCGCCACCTTGCCCGTCTTGGCGCGCGCGATCTGGGGCGCCAGCTTCACGACCAGGTTGACGGAGCTCCCCGCCGCCAACGCCACCGTGGCGCCCATCAACCCCACCACCACCACAACGCCGCCCAGCACCCGGACCCGAATCGCGCCCCGAGCCAGCGACCACGGGGACCGGCGACGGCCGCTCACCGCGCTTCGCGCGCCACCGGCAGCAGGTCCCCAACCTCGTCCTCGGCGATCGGGAAATGGCACGCGGCGATCGTTCCGTGACCCATGTCGGCCAGCTTGGGCTCGTCGGTCGAGCAGACCGGGCCGGCCTGGGCGCAGCGCGGATGGAAGCGACAGCCCGACGGCGGGTTGGCGGGGCTGGGCACGTCGCCGCCGAGCAGGTGACGCTCGCGCCGGGCGAGGTCGGGATCGGCGACCGGGACGGCGGAGAGCAGCGCGCCCGTGTAGCGGTGGCGCGGCAGGCTGTAGAGCGCGTCGCTCGGCGCCATCTCGACGACCTTGCCGAGATACATCACGGCGACGCGGTCGCACATATGGCGCACGACGGCGAGGTCGTGGGCGATGAAGATCATCGTCAGGCCGAACTCGCGCTGCAGCTCGCGCAGCAGGTTGAGGATCTGCGCCTGGATCGAGACGTCCAGCGCGGAGACCGGCTCGTCGGCGATGATCAGCTTCGGCTTCAGCGCGAGCGCGCGGGCGACGCCGATCCGCTGACGCTGGCCGCCGGAGA
>PMKB01000182.1 GCA_003157595.1 Solirubrobacterales bacterium | reverse complement strand
CTCCCACAGCACCCGCTCGTAGTAGGCGCAGGTGCGGTCGAGAAGCTCGAGCAGCCGGGAGGTCCGGCGACGCTCGTCGGCGGCGCGCGGATCCTCCTGCGCCAGCTCCAGGGTGACGCCGTAGCGGTCGGCCAGGAACTCCATCGCGCCGACGAACTCGAGCCCCTCGGTCTCCATGGCGAAGTTGAAGGCGTCGCCGGCCGCCTGGCAGCCGAAGCAGTAGTAGACCTTGCCCGAGGGGCGAACGCTGAACGACGGTGTCCGCTCGTCATGGAAGGGGCACAGACCGACGTAGGCATCGGCGCCCGAGCGGCGCAGCTCGGTCCGCGACCCCACCAGATCGACCATGTCGACGGCGTCACGGACCCGCTCCTTGGAGTCCGCGGTATAGCGAGGCATCAGAGCCCGAACGCCCGCGGAACGGCGAGCTCCTCGTACACGCGAATGCAGTAACGGTCGGTCATGCCCGCGATGTAGTCGGTGACGCGCGTCGCCAGCTCGTCATCGGCGGGCGGGAGCAGCTCGGGGCTCGTGCAGTAGTGATCGAACAGGCGGCGGATCACGGTCTCGATCTTGGAGTGCTCCCGGCGCGCCATCGGCGCGAGATAGACGTGTTCGAACATGAACTCCCGCAACGTCGACATCGCGTGCGCCGCCCGCTCGCCCTGGACGATCTCCCCGGCCGCCGCGGAGTGCTCGACGAGGTCGTGCACGAGCGCATCGATCCGCGCCGAGCCGCTGCCGCCGAGCACGGCGATCGCCTCCGCCGGCAGCATCGCGGCGTCCAGCACGCCCGCCCTCACCGCGTCGTCGATGTCGTGGTTGAGGTACGCGAAGCGATCGGTGATCCGCACGATCGAGCCCTCCAGCGTCGCCGGGGCCACGGCTCGGCCGGAGTGGCAGAGGATGCCGTCACGCACCTGCTCGGTCAGATTCAGGCCGCGCCCGTCGCGTTCGAGCGAGTCCACCACGCGCAGCGACTGCTCCCAGTGGTGAAAGGCGCCACCGAAGCGCTCGCGCAGACAACGGTCGAGGACGTCCTCGCCGATGTGGCCGAACGGCGGATGGCCGAGATCGTGGCCGAGGCCGACCGCCTCGGCAAGATCCTCGTTCAGCGAGAGCGCGCGAGCGACCGTGCGCGAGATCCCGGTGACCTCCAGTGTATGCGTGAGGCGCGTGCGGTAGTGGTCGCCCTCGGGCGCCACGAATACCTGCGTCTTGTGCTTGAGCCGGCGAAAAGCCTTCGCGTGAACGATCCGATCGCGGTCGCGCTGGAACGGCGTGCGCAGGCCACAGTCCGGCTCCTCGAGCACGCGGCGGGCGGGATAGGACGGCGTCGCGAGCGGGGAGAGCTCGCGTGCTTCGCGGGCTCGCATGCGCTGTTCGAATGCTGCTGCCACCGTCATCGCAGCGCCGCCGGCCGGAGGCGCAGATGAGCGTGGTGCTCGAGCGTCTCGCCGATCGCCCGCTCGGCTTCGCGCAGCGCACGCGGGGTCGCAACAGGCGTCTGCGCCAGCGAGCTCGCGAGAGCCGCGGTCATGAACTCGTAGGTCTCGGGTGCGATCGGGAACGACGCCGCCTCGCACGCGTTGCACACCACGCCGCCGGCCTGGGGGGAGTAGCCGACAAGGTGCTCGGGCGATCCGCATGACGCGCAGGCGCCAAGCGATGGGGCCAGCCCGGCGGCCACGAGGAGTTTGAGACGGAAGGCGAGCGTATTGGCGTGGCTCGCCTTCGTCGCATCGACGGCGAGCAGCGCCAGCTCGTTGGCCAGCAGGTTGTACACGGCGGGGTGGGGCTCCTCGGTTTCGAACACGCGCGCGACCGCGTCGCACGCGCGGGCTGCGCTGTCGAGCGTAGCGGCCTGGTCACGCAGCCTGGCGTGCGCGTCGAGTGTCTCGGCGGCGGTGACCGTGAGCAGCTCGCCGCGACCCTCATGGCAGATCAGCCGAACCCGCGTGTAGGGCTCGAGCCTGCCGCCAAAGCGGCTGCGTGTGCGCCGCACGCCCTTGGCGATCGCGGCGATGCGGCCGCGCCCCGGCGTGTAGAGGTGCAGGATTCGATCGGCCTCTCCGTAGCGCAGCGACCGCAGGACGATCGCGTCGGTCTTCAGCGGTCCGCTCATGCTATACTTTGTGAAGTAATGAACAAGGTCACCCTCTATACGACTGAGCCGTGCAGCTTTTGCCGCCAGGCGAAGGCACTGCTCGGCAAGCGCGGGCTCGACTACGCCGAGATCAACCTGGCGAAGGACGCCGACGGCCGCGCCGAGCTTGCGAAGCGCACAGGGATGATGACGTTCCCGCAGGTCATCATCGGCGATCAGCTGATAGGCGGCTTCGGCGAGCTCGTGGTCGCTGAGAAGTCCGGGCGCCTGACCGAGCTGCTCGCGCGCTAGAACCGCGAGGCTCCCGGCGCCCGCCGCGTCAGGAGCGCGGGCCTCGCCGGCTGCGGCCAGCGGCCCGCGGCACCGGCTGGCAGCGCACGCACACGTAGGTCCCGCGCCCCCCCACGACCAGCTTGCGGATCGTCGTGGCGCATACCGAACAGGGCTCGCCCTCCCGACGGTGCACGAGGAAGCGGTCCTGGAAGCTGCCGCGCGCGCCGTCAAGGTGGCGAAAGTCATCGATCGAGGCGCCGCGAGCGTCGATTCCCGCGCTCAGCACCTCACGGACCGCATCGTGAAGCCGCGCGTACTGCGGCGGCTTCAGCGCGCCGGCCGCCCGCAACGGGTGCACGCCGGCCCGAAACAAGGCCTCGTCGGCGTAGATGTTGCCGATCCCAGCGATCATGTGCTGGTCGAGCAGAAAGGACTTGATCGGTCCACGCCGCCCACGCGCAATGGTGCTGAGCAGGACCGGCGTGAAGGCGTCGTCGAACGGCTCGACCCCGAGGCGTGCGGCGAAGAACGCCGCGAGCGCCTCCGCGCCGATCGCGAGCTGGCCGGTGCCGAAGCGGCGCGGGTCGACGAACAGCAGCCGCCGAGCGCCGTCGAGGGTCACTTCGACGCGCGTGTACGCGGTGCTCGTCGCGGGGTCGAGCAGAAGCGTCCCGGTCATTCGCAGGTGCATCAACAGGTGAATATCTCCCTCGAGCACCCAGTCCAGGTACTTCCCGCGGCGTCGCAACGCCTGAACGCGCCGGCCGACGACAACGTCGGCGAACTCGTCGGGTGCCAGCGGATCACACCAGCGGGGATCGAGGATCGCAAGCGCAGTGATCGTCGAGCCCTCAAGCTCCGGTGCCAGCTGGCGGCGCACGGTCTCGACCTCCGGTAGCTCAGGCATCAGCGATGAAGGAGCGCCCCGCCAGCGCCGCTCGCCCCCCGGTCAACCAGTCGAGCACCGATGCTCCCACGTCGGCGAGCGGGCCGTCGCGGCGGCGGCCGCCGTGGCCGGCGAACCACGCCAGCAGCGGCGCGTACTCGCGCGTGTGGTCGGTGTGAGCCGAGGCCGGGTCGCAGCCATGGTCGGCGGTGAGGAGCAGCAGGTCACCCTCGCGGGTGGCGCTCAGCCAACGCGCGAGCGCGGCGTCGATCACCTGCAGCGCCCGGTGAAAGCCGGCCGAATCCTTGCGGTGGCCATAGACCTGGTCGGTCTCGATCAGGTTGGCGAACACAAGTCCTGTGTCGAGCTCGCCGATCAGGTGCTCCATGCTCGCGATCGCCTCCCCGTTGGTCGCCCCCGGGTGCACGCTACTGAAGCCGATCCCGGCAAACAGCTCCGGCGCCTTGCCGACTCCGTGAACCGGGACGCCGGCCGCCGCGAGCAGCTCCAGCTGGCTGGGCGACGGCGGCGGCAGGGTGTAGTCGCGCCGGCCGGTGGTGCGAGTGAAGCCACCAGGCGCGCCGTCGAACGGCCGAGCGATGACGCGGCGCACGGCACCTGGCGCCTGCAGCGACGCGCGCAGCGCCGCGCACATCGCATACAGCCGTTCGGCGCTGATCACCGATGTGTGGGCGGCAAGCTGGATTACCGAATCCTGCGAGGTGTAGAGAATCGGCCAGCCGCCAGCGAGATGCTCCTCCCCGTACTCCTCGATCGCGGCGATCCCGTTTTGGGGACGATTGCAGATCACCGGGGAGCCGATCGTCGTCTCCACGTGGTCTCGCAGGGGGGCGGGCAGGCCATCGGGATAGGTTGGTGGCGGCTCCTCGACGACCACTCCCATCAGCTCCCAGTGACCCGTGCTCGAGTCCTTTCCGGGTCCGAGCGGGGCGAGGCGTCCGTGGAGTACCGGCGCGCGCGACGGCGCGACGCCGGGGAGGTCGAGGATGTTGCCGAGCCCGAGCCGGCCGAAGGTGGGTAGCTCGAGCCCGCCGACCGCCTGCGCGACGTGCAGCAGGGTGTTGGCCCCAGCGTCGCCGTAGCGCGCGGCGTCGGGCAACTCGCCCACACCGCAGGCGTCGATCACGACAACGAAAGCACGCCGCTGCATGTCCCGGGGCGCGAGCTCAGGGCCCATCCCTCATTCGTGTGCTCGTGGATGCGCGTCGAAGTACACATCACGCAGCCGCTCGGTCGAGAGGTGCGTGTAGAGCTGGGTGGTGGCGATGTCCGCGTGGCCGAGCATCTCCTGCAGCGTGCGCAGATCGCAACCACCCGCGAGCAGATGGGTGGCGAAGNNGAAGGTGTGGCGGAGCGTGTGCGGGCTCATACGGTCGCCCAGCCCGACGGCGCGGGCGTAGCCCTGAACGATCTTGTAGAGGCCCTGGCGGCTGAGCCCGCCTCCGCGGCGATTGACGAAGACGTGGCGCTCGGGCCGCAGACCGACGAGCACCGGCCGCGACCGGCTCAGATAGGCACGCAAAGCGCTCACCGCCTCGCGCCCGATCGGAACCAGGCGCTCCTTCGAGCCCTTGCCGCGCGCGCGCAGAAATGCATCGTCGAGACTGACGTCCTCGAGTGCCAGCCCGACGGCCTCCGACGCGCGCAGGCCGCAGGCGTAGAGGATCTCGAGCAGCGCACGATCGCGCAGGGCGGCCGGCGAGACGCCCTGCGGCGCGCGCAACAGGCGATTGACCTCATCACGGCTGAGAACCTCCGGCAGCTTCTGGGTCTTGCGCGGACCATGCAGCTCGGCGGTGGGGTCGTGGGTGATCGTGCCCTCGCGGCGCAGGTGGCGGTA
>PMKB01000315.1 GCA_003157595.1 Solirubrobacterales bacterium | reverse complement strand
CTCGTGCTGGACGAGCCGACCGTGTCGATGGACGTCGAGGGGCGCCGTGACTTCTGGACCGCGATGCGGGCCTATGCGGCGCGAGGCAAGACGGTGATCTTCGCCACGCACTACCTGGAGGAAGCCGNNCTCGAAGACGATCCGCGCGACGCTCTCGGATGTCGAGGTCGCCGAGCTGGCGACGCTGCCCGGCGTTGCGGCGGCCGAGCGCCACGGCGACTCGGTGATCCTGCGCTGCTCGGACTCCGACGGCGCGATCCGTGCGCTGCTCGAACGCCATCCGTCGGCGCGCGACATCGAGATCACGGGTGCCGGGCTGGAGGAGGCGTTCCTCGAGCTGACCGGCGAAGAGAGCGAGGACGCCGAAGACGGCGCGTCGGCGGGATCGCCGCGATGAGCGGATGGATCTACACGCGCTATGAGCTGCTGCGCGCATTTCGCGCGAGGCGCTTCTTCATCTTCTCGCTCGGCTTTCCCGTGGTCCTCTTCTTCGTGATCGCCGGCCCCAACCGCAAGGTCCACAACTTCGACGGGCTCGGGGTCTCGCTGCCCCTCTATTACATGGTCAGCCTCGCGTCGTTCGGGACGATGATGGCGATGATCTCCAGCGGAGCGCGGATCGCGGGGGAGCGCCAGGCCGGCTGGACGCGACAGCTGCGAATCACGCCACTTTCGGTACGCGCCTACTTCCGTGCCAAGGTGCTCACCTCATATGCGATGGCGATCACCAGCCTCGTCCTGCTCTACATCGCCGGCGTGTCGCTGGGGGTCAGCCTGCCGGCGCACAGCTGGCTCGCGATGAGCGGCCTGATCCTCGTCGGCCTGCTCCCGTTCGCTGCGCTCGGCATCACGCTGGGCCACCTGATGACCGTCGAATCGATCGGGCCGATCACGGGCGGGACGGTCTCGCTGCTGGCGATCGTCAGCGGAACTTGGTTCCCGATCACCGGCGGATTCCTGCACGACCTCGGCCAATGCCTGCCGTCCTACTGGCTGGTGCAGGCGGGCCGCGCCGCGATCACCGGTCAGGCCTGGGGTGTCAGGGGGTGGGTCGTGATCGCCGCCTGGACGGTCGCGCTCACCGCACTCGCGGGCCTCGCCTACCGCCGCGACACCGGTCGCGTCTAGCCTGCGCTCGATTGGGTCGGGCGTCGCTGGGCCCAGGCCAATGCGCCGCCTTCGATGGCGCGGGCCGGCCTCAGCTCCGCGGCGGGCGCGAGCGGCGACACAAGCAGCCCGTCGCTCGCGGGTAACCGTCTATCCGGCGCGACCTGCCGCGGCGTGCACGAGCGTCGCTCCCTCCGTCGGGTAGAGCAGCGACTCGTGCTCATCGTCCCAATGCACGCGGAAATGGACATGTCCATTTCCGCCGAGCACATCGACGATCCGGCCGCGCTTCGGCGGCCTTCCGGGTAGACCGTTGACCTCGACCGAATCCCCCACGCGTGCAGCTTCTGTTGTGACCGTGTCGCTCACGTTTCGCCTCCTTCGGTTGTAGCGATCGAAGCACGCCTGCGGCCGGACGGCATCGGGGCAGCTCACGAAGCGCTCGTGGCGAACTACGGAATCGAGTCCGCCGGGCGCTCGCCGGCGGGGCGATCCGGCGATCACGGCGCGGCCGGGGAGGCGGTTGCACGATCGCCTGTTCGTCACGACCACCCGACCTACGCCAGTTGCATTCGGTCCCGGCTGGTGAGCTGACCCGGTCGTGACGGCCGACGAGGAGACCGGACCTGGGTAGGCGGTCCAGTACGCCTTAAGACGCAGGCCGGACCGGCCGATAACTCACACCATGCCCCGACCGCCGGACCCTGGCTTACCGCGACCGCGGGGCTGGGCACATCCACGCACGCGGGAGGACGTCGCCTGGACAGCGGTCTGGACTGCCTTCGCGCTGCTCGGCGGCCTGCTGGTCGCCTACCTGGTCTTCCTGACCTCGGGGCACGCGTGGCATTTCTCGACCTGGCTCGACGGGTGGCTTGTCGTCGCGTTTGAGGTGGCCGCAAGTGGACTTTGCATGGCGAGCGGCCTCGTCCATCGCCAGCACCTGCGGGCGGCCTTGGCGCTCGGGACGGCCTGCCTTGTGTGGTCGCTCGGGGATCTTGTGACCACGCTGGAAAGCCTCGGCGGGGCGACGCCACCGACGCCGTCGCTGGCGGACGCGTTCTACCTGGGGTTCTTCCCACTGGCTTCGATCGCCCTTGTGCTGTTCATGCGCGGCGAGATCAAGCGAGGCGATGCGCTGCGGTGGCTGGACGGAGCGATCGCGGCGCTCGGGATGGCTGCGCTGTGCTCGGCGTTCGCCTTTCACGGGCTCGAGCATCTGTTCGAGGGCGCGTCGCCCGGCACGGCAATGCACCTCGCGTATCCCGTCGGCGACCTCTTGCTGCTCGGGCTTGTCGCCGGCAGCGTGGTGGTCGCTTCGAGTCGCAGCAGGCCGGCGCTGGTGCTGGTGGGCCTCGGCCTGGCGATCAGCGCCACCGGAGACACGTTCAACTTCGTCGGCGAGGCTTCCAGCGTCGGCCAGATCGTCCACGCCGTCGCGTGGCCCACGTCGATCGTGGTTTTCGCGATGTCGATGTGGGTGCGCGACGACGGCTCGAGTCTGCCCTCGCTGAAACACCTGTCCGGGTTCTTCCTGCCGGGGCTCGTCACAGCATCGAGCCTGATCATCCTCGTCGTCGGGAACGTGTATGGCTTCGGCCCGATCGCGATCGGCCTGGCCACGACGACGCTCGTTCTCGCCGGCATTCGCCTCGCCTTCCGACCCGCCCTGCGCCGCGCCCGCGAACAGCTGCGCGATGTCGGCCGGCAGTACCGGCTGCTGTTCGAGCACAACCCGCAGCCGATGGTGGTGTATGACCGCACGACGCTCGCGATCGTCGCCGTCAGCAACTCGGCGGTCGTGAACTACGGCTACTCGCGGGAGGAGTTCGTCTCGATGACGATCCGCGACCTGGTGCCGGACGAGGATCTCCGCGAGGCCGATCGCTTCCTCGTGGCGGTGGCCTCCGGCGGTGAGAGCGGCCGGGTCAGCCGTCCGTGGCGTCATCGCCTCAAGGACGGCGCGATCATCGACGTCGAGGTGACCA
>PMKB01000209.1 GCA_003157595.1 Solirubrobacterales bacterium | reverse complement strand
GCGGTGCCGCAGCACGCGGTGAGCGGCGGGCGGCCGCGGGCGCGAGCGGTGTGCGGCACGGGGTGAGCGGGGCCGTGCCAGCGGGCGGGCGCGAGAGCGGGCGCGCTCACCGGCAAGCGGCCGGGCGCTCAGTCGGGATCGGCCGGCAGGTGCTCCTGCGCCCAACGCGAGATCTCCGCCAGCGCCGGCATCAGCGCCCGTCCGCGCTCGGTCAGCGCGTAGGAGACCGCAAGCGGCGGCCCGGCGTCGACCGTGCGCGTGATCAGCCCGGCCGCCGTCAGATCGGCAAGGCGCTCGGAGAGCACCGAGTCGCTGATTGCGCCGATTGCGCGTCCGAGCTCGCAGAACCCAGCCGGACCTGCGTTGAGGTTGCCGAGCACCACGCCGTTCCAGCGCTTGCCGAGAAACACGAACGCCCTCGCCAGCGCCGCGTCGCCGCGCGCGCAGTGCTCGGCGTCAACGGGTGATGCGGGCTTTGCGCTCATTCACACATACTAGCAAGCTAGAGGTAGCTACGATTTACCTAGTTGCTAGTCTCCGCCGTGTTGATTGTCGAAAGTGAGTAAGGAGAAGCCATGACTGAGGACACACCCTCCCGCCCGAGCGTCGTCGTGCTGGGCGGGGGATACGGCGGCATCAACGCCGCCAAGGCGCTCGACGACGTGGCCGATGTGACGCTCGTCGATCCCAAGGATGCCTTCGTGCACAATGTCGCGGCCTGGCGCGCACTGGTCGAGCCGGTGTGGCTCGAGCGGATCTTCTTTCCCTACGACCGACTGCTGGAGCACGGGCGCTTCGTCCGCGATAGCGCGGTCGCCGTCGACGGCCGCCACGTCACGCTTGCCTCCGGCGCCCAGCTCGAGCCCGACTACCTGGTCCTGGCAACCGGCTCCTCCTACCCCTTCCCGGCGAAGACCGACGCGCGCGACACCGACACCTCGCGGTCGCGCGTCCGCGAGGCTCACGCGGCGCTGCTCGGCGCCGAGCGGGTACTGATCATCGGCGCCGGCCCGTCCGGCCTCGAGCTGGCCGGTGAGATCGCCGCCTTCTTCCCCGACAAGCACGTGACGATCGCCGACATGGCCGACGACGTGCTCGAAGGCCCCTACGACCAGGCGCTGCGCGACGAGCTGCGCCGCCAGCTGGACGGTCTGGGTATCGAGCTGAAGCTCGGCAGCCCGCTGGTCGCGCTGCCCACGGCACCGCCGGCGACCGCCGCCGCGATCACCGTCCTCACCGCGGCCGGCGAGGAGCTGCGCGCCGACATCTGGTACCGCGCCTTCGGCGTCTCAGTTCACACCGAATATCTGCGGGGCGCGCTTGCCGAAGCCCGCGGCGCGGACGGTTACGTCCACGTCGACGAGCACCTCGCCCTCGCCGGTGCCGAGCGCGTCTTCGCGATCGGCGACATCGCCGACGCCGACCGCGACATGGCCGCCGTGGCCGGGATGCAGGCCCAGGTCGTCGCCCAGAACATCCGCGAGGAGATCACCGGCGAGGGCGAGCGGGCGACCTACTCGCGCCGCCCCCCGGGGATCGCGATCCCGCTCGGCCCGCAGGGCGGCGCCGGGCAGTTCCCCGGCGTGGACGGCATCGTCGGTCCCGAGGTGATCGCCGAGCGCAAGGGGCGCGACATGATGGTCGAGCACTTCGGCAGCCTGTTCAACGCCACTACGCCCGCCGCGACGAGCTGACGGCGCGGGGCGGGCCGGGTTGCGCCCCGCCGCGACAGCCTGACGGTGCAGGCGCCCGCGGCGGCGTCGCGGCGGGCACGGGCGTGGTTAAGCGCGGCCGCCCGCACCGTGGTAGGACTCAAGCCATCGCGCAGCACGAGCCGACCCAGCACGACGCCCCCTACCTGGACGCGATTCGCGACTACGCCGCTCGCAACACGGCGCGGCTGCACATCCCCGGACACAAGGGGGGAGCGGGAGCCGACCCCGGCCTGGTCGCTGTTATCGGCCTCGCTGCGCTGGCGCACGACATCCCGGGCCTGACCTGGGGAATCGACATCGGGCCCTCGCCGACCCCGTTTGAGCAGGCGCAGCGACTGGCCGCGGAGGCCTGGGGCGCGGCTCGGGCCTGGTTTCTCGTCAGCGGCGCCTCGCAGGGCAACCTCGCCGCCGGGATCGCGCTCGCCCATTACGGCGAGGAGGTGGTCCTGCAGCGCAACGGCCACTCGAGCACGATCGACTCGCTCGTGCTCTCCGGTCTGCGCCCGACCTTCGTCGCGCCCGAGATCGACCCGGAGCTGGGGATCGCCCACGTCATCACGCCGCAGACGCTCGACCGGGCGCTGACCGAGACCCCGCGGGCGGTCGGCGCCTGGGTCGTCTCGCCGACCTACTTCGGCTCGGCCGCCGACGTCCGCGGCCTGGTGGAGGTCGCTCACGCTCACAACGTGCCGCTGATCGTCGATGAGGCCTGGGGCGCGCACATGGCGTTCCACGAGGATCTGCCCGAGCACGCGCTCGCGGCCGGCGCGGACCTCGTCATCTCGAGCACGCACAAGATCGTCGGCAGCCTCGGCCAGTCGGCGATGCTCCACCTCGGCAAGGGCTCGCGCCTGGACGCCGACGTCGTCGACCGCACCGTCACGCTGACCGAAACGACGAGCCCCAACTCGCTGCTGTTCGCCTCACTCGACGCGCAGCGCCGCCTGGCCGCGACGCGCGGGCGCGAGCTGATCGCCGAAAGCGCCCGCGTCGCCAACGCAGCACGCGAGCAGATCCGCGCGATCCCCGGCCTCGACGTGCTCGACGAGCGCTTCATCGGCCGCGCCGGCGTCTTCGCCTACGACCCGCTGCGGCTGGCGGTCGACGTGCGCGGATTGGCGGTCGACGGCCACCAGGTCGCCACGATGCTGCGCGAGATCGGCGACATCCACCTCGAGCTGGCCGGCGAGAACGTCGTCGTCGGCGTGTTCGGCATGGGCGATCCGTCGGCGCTGCTCGCCGAGCGCTTCGTCGCCGGTCTTCGCAGCGTCGCGCAACGCGCCGGGCTGGACGAGGGCGGCAAGGCCGCGACCTTTGCGCCCGCGCCGCCGTGGGGTGAGCTGGTGATGACCCCACGCGAGGCGTTTCTCGGCGAGCAGGAGAGCGTGCCCGCCGCGGCCGCCGTCGGCCGCGTCGCCGCGGAGTCGCTCGCGACCTACCCGCCCGGCATCCCCAACGTCCTGCCGGGCGAGCGCCTCACCGCCGAGACGCTCGAGTACATCCAGCGCACATTGAAGCTCGGGGGCAGCGTTCGGGGCGCGAGCGACCGCCTGCTGCGCACCGTGCGCGTGGTCGCCGAGCCCGACTGACCGCCGCCTGCCGGCGCGCGCCCAACCGCATAGGAGTACGCTTCCCGCGCTTCGGTCACCTGACAGCCTGGGAGGGCGTCTTGCACACCACTGTCTTTCGCTCCGCGTTCGCTCGCACCGCCCTCGTTGCCGCTCTCGGCGCCGCCGCCGTGTTTGCGAGCACCTCATCGGCCGCCGTCACGGGCGGCGTCGACAAGGCCGCCGAGGCGCTCGTTTCGGCAAGCATCAAGGCCAAGGGCACCGTGGTCGTCGCCGCGGATGCGACCTACGCGCCGAACGAGTTCATCGCTTCCGACGGAAAGACCGTGATTGGCATGGATGCGGACCTCGCGAAGGCGATCTTCCCGCTCCTGGGCCTGAAGGTCAGCATCGTCAACGCAACCTTCGACACAATCATCCCGGGTCTCGCGTCGGGCAAGTTCGACGTCGGCATGTCGTCGTTCACCGACACCAAGGTGAGGGAGAAGGTCGTCAACTTCGTCGACTACTTCACGGCCGGCACGTCGTTCTTCGAACAGGCAAAGGGCGGCCCCAAGGTGACCGGGCTCGCGAGCCTCTGCGGTCTGACCGTGTCGGTGGAAACGGGCACGACCGAACAGACAGACGCCGACGGGCAGGCCAAGAAGTGCGGCTCCAAGAAGCTCACGGTGCTGCCGTTCCCGACCCAGAGCTCCGCGAACCTGGCGATCAGCAGCGGCCGCGCACAGGTCAGCATGGCCGACTCGCCGATCGCGGCCTACCAGGTGAAGAAGTCGGCCGGCAAGTTCAAGCTCGTCGGCCAGAGCTACGGCGTGGCTCCCTACGGCATCGCCGTGCCGAAGGCCGACAGCACCCTCGATCAGGCCATCCTCGACGCGGTGAAGGACCTGATCGCGGACGGGAAGTACGCGTCGATCCTCAAGACCTGGGGCGTGCAGTCGGGTGCCGACACGCACCCGGCGCTAAACGGGGCGCTCTCCTGAGCTAGGAGGCCGGAAGCGATGGCTCTGCCGCCGGGCGATACGATCGCGGCAGAGCCTGCGGCTGAAGATATAACCGCTGTCCCGGTGCGCCACCCGGGACGGTGGGTGGCGGCCGTCATCGTGCTGGTGATCGCCGTCGCGGTCGGCCACTCGATGGCGACCAACCCCAACTTCGGCTGGAGTCACGTCGGGCACTACCTGTTCGACTCGCGGATCACGCGCGCGGTGTTGGTGACGGTCGAGCTGACTTTGGCCGCGCAGGTGCTCGGTGTCGTGCTGGGCGTCCTGCTCGCCGTGATGCGGCTCTCGCCC
>PMKB01000139.1 GCA_003157595.1 Solirubrobacterales bacterium | reverse complement strand
CGATGCGCTTCGCGAAGCGCATCGACGAAGCCAACACCTACCACGGCGAGAGTCAAGTGCCAACCCGTGGCTCCCAGTAGACCTGTGAACTGCCAGCCGGTCGTGATTGCCGCGGTGCATTCGGGCTCCTCGGCGAGCAGGCGTGCGGCGACGGCGAACGCCTCCTGGGCCGGATGGGGGCAGGTCAGGTGGATGCCGCGGATGCCGAGCTCGGTTGTGGCCTCCTCAAACGCAGCTCGAGCGATCAACGCGGAGGTGTAGCCGGCATCGAGCTGATCTTGGGGAAAGTTGAACAGCGCGACGCAGCGGTGTCCGAGCTGGACGAGGTGTGCGAGGCTGCTTCGCACGGCGTCTCCGAAGTCGATGTCGACGTAGCTGATCCCACTGGTGTCGGCCGTACGACCGATCAGGGAGAATGGCAAGCCCGCGGACTGCAGCTTCTGGACGCAAGGGTCCTCGGCGAGCGTCTCCATCAGGATCACGCCGTCGGCGCGATGGGTCGCGGCGATTGCACGATCGCCTCGGGGTCCGCCGCCGACGTCGACAGCAGCAGCGAGTAGTCGCTGGCGCTGGTCGCCTGGGTCGCTCCGGCGACGAAGGTCTGCTGAACGGGCACGAGATCCCAAGTGCGGGGAGGGAAGAAACAGCGCGATCGTGCGCGAGTTGCCGCTCGCGAGCGCCCGCGCGGGCCCGTGCGGGCGGTAGTCGAGCTCGGCGACTGCTGCGAGCACGCGCTTGCGCATCGCGGCCGATACGGGGCGCTTGCCGCGTCCATGAGAGAATCCGAAGGATGACGACGCCGAAGCCGGCCACGATGGCGCAGATCGCGGAGCAATCGGGCGTCGCCCTGAGCACCGTCTCCTACGTACTGGGCGCCCTGCGAGCAGCCGACCTGCACGTCCCGGACGAATTCTCCGTCGTTTCGGTGATCGCGGCTCAGTATGCGGAGATGCTTACCCCGGCCCTCACCGGGATCGAATGGCCGGCATTCGAAGCCGGGCGCCTCGCCGCCGAGATGCTGATCGAGCGGCTCGCGGACGACAGCGTGGCACCGCGGCAGGTACTGATCGGCGGCGAGCTCGTCATCCGCGAGTCGACGGGGCCGGCGCGAAGCGTGACACCTCCGGCCAAGCCGACGGACGCCAGCGAGCGGGTTGCGCTGCCTTCGGCTCGGGCCCTGACGCCGACGCAGAGTGCTTAGTGGTGCGGCTGTCGTGATCAAGGTGCATGTCATGGGCGTTACCTCGTCCGGCGGTCTGCGAGAGCAGGTCCGATTGATCGAGGAGGCCGGTCTGGACGGCGTGTTTGTGACGGACCATCTGTTCGTCAGCCACGGTAGGCCGCGTCGTGAGGCTGTGGCTGGGGGTGATCCCTTCGTCAGGTTGGCGATGGTTGGGACGCTGTCGGAGCGGCTGATGCTCGGGACCAGCGTGGTCAATATCGGGCTCGGGCACCCGGCGTTGGCGTTTCGTTCGTTCATCGAGCTGGCCGCGCTGTTCGGCGGCGAGCGGGTCTTGGCCGGCATCGGCGCCGGTTGGAACCGCGAGGAGTTCGAGGCGCTGGGTATGGAGTTTCCGCCCCTCGCCGGGCGGATGGACCGTCTGGAGGAGGCGGCGATTCTGGCTCGGGCGCTATTCGACGAGGGCTTTGGCGAGCTGGCAGGACAGCACGTCACGGCGTGTGAGCTGTCGCTGGGCCCACCGCCTTCGCCCGCTCCTCGTCTGTTGCTAGGTGGTGGCTCCGACCGCTTGCTTGAGATTGCCGGGCGCTACGGCGATGTCGTCGACCTCAACGGCTCGTCCCGCCGTCTGAAGCTGGGAGGCCCTCATCCCGTCCTGAGGGACATGATGCGCCGCTTCACCACGACGGTGAGCGACCTGGAGGACTCCGTGCAGCGCGTGCGAGCGAGTGCCGCCGCGGCGGGACGCGAGGCGGATCAGATCGAATTCTCGGTCCTCGTCAACGCGGTTCGCTTCTGCTCGGAGCTCGAGGTCGAGGCCGTCGAGGGCGAGCTGTGCGGGCAGGCCGGGATCGATCGCCAGTCGCTCGCGGACTGCCCCTACGTGTTCGTCGGGCCACCCGAGCGGATGCGACACCAACTCACCGAGCGTGCCCACCGAATCGGCCTGCGCCATCTGATCCTCGCCCCGGCCGAGCCCGAGGTGCTGGCCCGCTTCAGCCAGGATGTCGTAGCCACCATCGATGCGGAGATGCGATGAGCCTTCAGACCCGTCGGCTCGGGCGGTCGGATCTCCACGTCAGTGCACTCGGCCTGGGGTGCTGGGCGATCGGTGGGGCGATGTCAGCCGGCGACCAACCGCGCGGGTGGGCCGGCGTCGATGACACCGACAGCGTGCGGGCACTGCGCCGTGCCGTTGAACTGGGCGTCACGCTGTTTGACACAGCCGATTCATACGGCGCCGGCCACAGCGAACGTGTGCTCTCCACTGTGCTGGCCGCCCATCCCGAGGTTCTGGTCGCCACCAAGTTTGGAAACACCTTCGACGAGGACGCTCGACAACTGTCCGGGGTGGATACCTCGCCAGCCTATGTTCGCCAAGCGCTGCACGCGTCTCTGCGCCGACTGAAGCGGGACCGGATCGACCTCTACCAGCTCCATACGCCGGATGTCGACGCTCAGCGCGGCGAGGAGTTGATCGCCGCGCTGGAAAGCTTCGTCGCCGAGGGTCTGATCGGCTGGTACGGAGTCAGCACCGATGACCCCGGGCAGGCTGAGCGGTTCGCGACGGGCCCGCATTGCACCGCAGTACAGCTCCAACTCAACGTTCTCGACGACAACTCCGACATGCTCGCAGTTTGCGACCGCCATGACCTGGCCGCGCTGTGTCGCTCACCGCTGGCGATGGGCCTGCTGGGCGGCCGCTACACAGCGGCCAGCACGCTCCCAGCCGACGACATCCGTGGCCAATCACCCGCGTGGTTGCGGTGGTTTGCCGACGGCCACCCAAACGTCGAGTTTCTCCGGCGCATCGACACCGTCCACGACACGCTCACCGCGGGCGGCAGAAGCCTTGCGCAGGGGTCCCTCGCGTGGATCTGGGCACGTCACACCCGCACCATCCCGCTGCCGGGCTTTCGCAACACGATCCAGGTCGAGGACAACGCCGGCGCCCTGAGCTATGGCCCGCTGGAGCCCGGCGAGTATGCAGCGATCGAACGCGCACTCGGCCGCAACAGCTGAGGACCGCGCGCGGGCGATCGCTACGGGCGCCGAGCCCCGACCGTTGATGCTGTCGATTCTCTTGGCGTGGTCGAGGACCCTAGGAGCGGTTAGCGATGCCGGCGAAACGCCCGGACGCGACGGCTACTCAGCGCGAGTTGCCGCGAAGGCGGACGCGGCCCGTTCGATGTCCTCGAGCGTATGGGCGGCAGAGAGCTGCGTGCGGATTCGCGCCTGCCCCATTGGCACAACCGGGTAGGAGAAGGGGACGACGTACACGCCCGCCTGGAGCAGGCGCTCGGCTGCGGCCACCGCAGCTGTGGCGTCGCCGTACATCACGGGGACGATCGGATGCTCGCCCGGAAGGATGTTGAAACCGTATTCGAGCAGACGCGTTCGAAATCGCCGCGTGTTTGCCGACAGCGTTGCGCGTAGCTGATCGCCGGCTTCGATCAGCGCGATTCCGGCGAGCGACGCCGCCACGATTGGAGGGGCGAGGGTATTTGAGAACAGGTAGGGTCGCGATCGCTGGCGCAGCAACTGGATGATCTCGCGGCGGCCGCTGGTGTAGCCGCCGCTCGCACCGCCGAGTGCCTTGCCGAGCGTGCCGGTCACGATGTCAACGCGGTCGGTGACGCCGTGCAGCGCGGGCGTACCTCGCCCCCCGGGGCCGACGAATCCGACGGCGTGCGAGTCATCGACCATGACAACTGCGTCGTGGCGCTCGGCGAGATCGCAGACCTTGTCCAGCGGCGCCATGTAGCCGTCCATCGAGAAGACGCCGTCGGTTGCAATCAGGATGCGTCGGGCGCCTGCTGCGGAGCGCAGCTGCTGCTCCAGATCGTCCATGTCGTTGTTGGCGTAGCGCAGGCGGCGCGCCTTGCACAGTCGAATCCCGTCGATGATCGACGCGTGGCAGAGCGCGTCCGAGATGACAACATCCTCGGGCCCGAGGAGTGTCTCGAAAAGCCCACCGTTGGCGTCGAAGCACGAGTTGTAGAGGATCGTCTCCTCGGTCCCCAGGAACGCGCTCAAACGCTCCTCGAGGGCGAGGTGGATGCTCTGCGTGCCGCAGATGAAGCGCACCGAGGCGAGCCCATATCCCCAGCGCTCGAGCGCCTCTCGCGCGGCCGCGAGCATGCTCGGATGGTTGGCCAAGCCGAGGTAGTTGTTCGCGCAGAGATTGAGAACCTCGCGTCCGCCACTCAGGCGGACCAGCGCGTCCTGGGGCGAATCGATCACTCGCTCGGACTTGAAGAGACCCTCAGAGCGCAGCGCCTCGATCTCATCGCCGATGTCGCTACGAAGCGCGTCGCGGATCACAACGCCTCCCAGTCGAGGAGCACCTTGCCGGCTCGCCCGCTTGCGGCCGTGGCGAAGGCTTCTTCAAACGCGCTTGCGGCGAAGCGATGAGTGATGACGGGCCGCACGTCGAGACCGGATTGCAGCATCACGGTCATCGTGTACCAGGTCTCATACATCTGCCGTCCGTAGATGCCCTTCACGGTGATCATGTTGAGAATGATCCGGTTGAGGTCGAGCGCGACCTCCTCGGTTGGGATCCCGAGCAGCGCGATTCGGCCTCCGTGGGCCATGTTCGCGACCATCTCGCGCAGCGCATCTGGGTTCCCGGACATCTCCAGACCGACGTCGAAGCCCTCCGCCATCTCGAGCGTCTGCTGCACGTCGCCGATCGACTGTGTTCGAGTGTCGAGCGCGACGGTGGCGCCCATCGGCGTCGCGAGCTCAAGCCGGCATGGATTGACATCGGTCACGACAACATGGCGCGCACCGGCATGACGCACCACCGCTGCCGCCATAAGGCCGATCGGCCCAGCGCCGGTGATCAGCACATCCTCGCCGAGCACCGGGAACGCGAGCGCCGTGTGCACGGCGTTGCCAAAGGGATCGAAGATCGCTGCCACGTCGCGGTCGACGTCAGGTGAATGCCGCCACACATTCGTCATCGGGAGCGCCACGTATTCGGCGAACGCGCCAGCGTGGTTGACGCCGATTCCGCGCGTGTGGGCGCACAGGTGTCGCCGACCCGCCATGCAGTTGCGACAGCGACCGCACACGAGATGGCCCTCGCCGCTCACGAGATCGCCGGTCAGGAAATCGTTGACGTTCGAGCCCACCGCAACCACCTCGCCGACGAACTCGTGCCCGATTATCAGCCCAACCGGGACGGTGCGTCGCGCCCACGCGTCCCATGAGTGGATGTGCAGGTCGGTCCCGCAGATGCCCGTGCGCAGTACGCGAATCAGGACGTCGTTGATCCCGATCGTTGGCTCGGGCACATCCTCAAGCCAGAGGCCAGCCTTTGGCTCGGATTTGACGAGCGCCTTCACGTTCCTCCTACGGCCTGGACGCGGCCGGACAAGGGCCACTGGTTGCTAAGGTTCCAGCATGGAGGATACCATGTCCGCTATGCCGGACGCAGAGCGGTCCGCGCCCCCGGCGTACGCGCTCGGGTCCCGTCTCGCGGCACGCGTGCGTGCGTTGCGCCATCAGCGCGGCTGGTCGCTCGAGCGCCTGTCCAGCGTGTGTGGCGTTAGCCGCTCGATGCTCAGTCAGATCGAGCGCAGCGAGGCGAACCCCACGGTTGCGGTCGCGCTTGCCGTTGCGACAGCGTTCGGCATCTCGCTGAATGAGCTCGTCGAGTCGCCGACCCAGGGTTCCCCGCTCCACGTGATCCGCGCCGATGACCTGCACTACGTCTATCGCTCCGACCGCGACTGCCGGATCCGTACGTTGTCGCCTCTCACGCCGGAACGATCGCTTGAGTTCTACGAGATCACGCTTCAACGTGATGGTGCGCTGCGGAGTGCGCCCCACTTCGTTGGCACGCGTGAGCACCTGACCGTTCAACGCGGCCACCTGCGCGTTGAGGCTGGCGAATACGCAGCGGAACTGCGCCGCGGGGACTCGATCGCCTACCCGGCCGACGTCGCTCATGCGATCGTGAACATTGGGGGCACGACCGCCGTCGCCTACCTCGTCGACGTCCTGCCCTGACCGAACCATCTCGTCACCGGCCGGAGCGCCGGCGCTCGCGCCTGCGCGGACGGGAAGCCTGCGATCGGGCCAGCCAACAGCGCCTGTCGACCCCAAACCGCCACCGCCGGCTGGCGCCGTGGTCTCGGGCCACCCTCGCGGGGCTGGGATCAACCGATCAGTCTCGCGATGCCGGTGACGTTGCCGGATTCGCGCATACGAACCAGGCTCGCGTGCTTGTGCCACAGGAAATGGTCGAGGAACGCGATCGTGACGCGCTCCACAACGCCGAGATAAGGCTGCTGTGCGCTGTACGGTGGAAGGTGCGTCGCACCGATCAGCGTCAGCAGGAACTTCGGCTGCGGCGCGAGGTCGAAGTACCGGTGTGTCGCGGCAGGCTCGTTGATCGTGTCTCCGCTGCCCTGCGTCGCCAGCAACGCGGGCCCCTGGCTCGGGAACGCGATCGAGTCGTCGATGCTGGACAGTTCGGCACCCGACAAGATGATCGCCGCACGTACTCGCGCGTCGGCAAAGGCCGGGTCGTAGGCGTCCGCGAGCGCGGTTGCAGCACCATCGGACTGGCCGGCGACCGCGATCAGATCCGGGGCGATCAGGCCGCGGAGGAAGCTGGCGGGAAGCTTGTTGTCGGCGAGCATGCGCGAGATCACGAAGCTCATGTCGCCCGGCTGGTTGATCAGATCGGCTTCACGTCGGCCACCGGGAACGTACTTCTGCGTCAGCGGGAACAGCGGGGCCGCGACCACATAGCCGGCGCGCGCCCAGGCGTCAAGCAGCCGCGCATACGTGGTCGGCGTCTCGGCGAAGCCCGGCCCGAACACGACCAGCGGGAAGGGCCCTGCGGCGCTCAGCGGGGTGGCGTCCCGCACGTCGTCGGCCTCAGCCGATCCCAGCGCCGGATAGCGGATTTGCGTGACGAGCGTGCGCGGCTCGACTCTGCCGTCGCGGAATCGCTCCACGCGCGTGTGGTCGACGAACGTGATCACACGAAGTCCGACGGTGGTGGCGACTGGCAGCTTGGTGCGCTTGCCCGAGGCAGGAAGCGAACGCACGACCGCCGAGCGGGTCGCCGCCGCGGTGCTCGCCGTGGCCGGCCACAACGACTGGAGCCCGGTCGATCCGGCGCTCGTGGCCACAGACAGTGAGTAGGTCACAGCGACGGCCAGGATTCCGGCTAGCGCGGCGAGGCGACGGATCGCTGCACCGGGCGCCGCCTCGCGCACAGCCGGGATCGGCGGCGGCGCCTTCAGCAGATACTCACGCATCCCGGGCCCAATCACGCACACGATAGCCGTCAGAACACCGAACGCCGGTGCCGCACAGCCACGTCGCCTCGGCCGCCCGCGCCGCCGACCGCGACATCCTCAGACCGGATTGGACAGTTCATTCGACGTGGTCCACGGCGCGGTTGAGCAGCTCCTCCTCGAGGGATTCGTGGTCCCCGTGCTGGCGGTCCCAACTGCAATCTCTCATCGCCAGAGACCGAGAGCCATCCGGCTCGCTGCGGCGGCGGCCCGAAGGCCGCTGGCAGAAGACCAACGCCACTCCCGCGCGCCACATCGGGGAACGCTGCACTTGCGAGCCCGGCCGGCCTGCCGGGTGGGCGCTGGAGGCTATGCCGAGAGGCAGACCTGAAGATCGCGTGCGACCGCGGTAGGAATCCGCTCGCTCTCAGCGGCCTGCTTGCAACCCGCCTGAACTGAGCCGATCACAAGCGGGAACGACTCCAGCCAACTGGACCCCAGCTTGCTCAGGATCCATCCGCCGATGCCCCTGGCGTGGTCGAACTCGTACCAGGCCTGTCGTTTGAACCGGGCACAGCCGTAGCTGAACAGCACCACGCCGTAACGAGGGTTGACCGTTGAGACCTGCAGCCGCAGACAGCTAGCGGCGGCAGTTGGCGCCCCGAGGCTCTTCATGATCGCCTTCGTCTCCGTCGCGCTGGCGTCCCGCTCGGCGGTCGCTACCGCCGGGAGTGAGACGGCAATCGCAGCCGCGGCCGCCAGCGCGGCGGCGAGGACGCGCGGCCGAATGCACGGCATCGGCCTAGTCCTCGCCGGACTCCGGGCCGCCCTCGGAAACGACGCTGATCCGCTCGGCCGGCAGGTTCGCGAGCAGCGCCGCGTCGCGAACGGCTTCCGCCGACTCGGCCTCGAACAGCAGGAAACACGTCTCCTCGTCGGGAACGAAGATCGAACGCTGGTAGCGCACCGCGGTTCCGCGCCGGGTCAGCTCCTCGGCGGCGGTGCGCGCGCTGCCCCCGTCATCGACGGCGGCGTGCGCGCCGCTGCGTGACACGTAGAACTCGAGCAGGTATTCCGGCATCGCTTGCCACCGTAGGGGTGCGTCGAGCGCACGGCAATATCGGAAACCCTCAATCTTTGACCGGCGCCGCTACGCCGTCAGGCGCTGGGCCAGCTGGCGCCGCGAACTGATTCCGAGCTTGGCGTAGGCGCGCGAGAGGTGCACCTCAACGGTGTGCACGGTGACGAACAGCTCGCGCGCGATCTCCTTGTTGGACAGGCCTGAGGCCGCCAGCTCGGCGGCGCGGAGCTCCGTCGCGGTCAGCTCGCCCGCCCGCCCCGACCGCCGGGCGCCGGCCCGCGCCAGCTCGGAGCGCGCCTGCTCCGCCCACCCCGGCGCGCCGGTCGCCGTGAGGATCTCCGCCGCCCGCTCAAGTGAGGCGCGCGCAAGCCCCCACTGCTTGAATCGTCGCTGCGCTCTGCCCAGGGCGAGCAGCGATCGGGCCGCATCGAAGCGCAGGTCGAGCTGCTCATAGGCGTCGGCCGCGCGTTCGAGCGCGTCCGCAGCGTCCGCGTCGTAGCGTTCGCCGACGAGCAGCAGCAGCGCCTCGCAGCGCCCGGCGCTGACGAGCCCCCACGGATGCTCCTGCGCCTGCGCCAGCTCGCGCAGCCGCCGCGTCACCGCGCGCGCCTCGTCAAGCTCACCGGACTCGGCGAGCGCCTCGACCAGCTCCGCAGCGACCGGGAAGACGCCGGGTTCGCTCACACCCTCGGTCTGCGTGTGCACCCAGACCTCGCGCAGGTGCGCCAC
>PMKB01000083.1 GCA_003157595.1 Solirubrobacterales bacterium | reverse complement strand
TACTGTGGATAGGAGATCGCTGTCATCGTCGCTTACCGGCGTCCGGGTTGCGAGTAGGGTCAACCCATCGCCCGAGACCCTAGATGCGTCAACCGTCACGTCGACCGCCACCGTGTCAGACGCGGCCGTGGATTAGGGGGCGCTGCGCCAACTGCCGCTCGGACCGTGTTAGATCTTCGTGGCGTTCCAGCGACTGCCAGGTGTTCAGGTTGATAAGTGTTCCGTCCCAGTCGACGAGCCCGTCGCCGCACGTTGGGTCAACGACGCGCAGCGCGACAATCCCGTCCTCGCGGCCGGTCCAGATCACCGGTTCGGTGGCGTCGAGAATCCGGATGCTCCGGTCCCCGACGGCTACCGCTTCGTGGTAGCAGAGCGCGCCGTCTATCCACCTGGTAGTGCTCGGTGAGTTCCTCCACAGTAGCTCCCACTGCGCGAGTTCCTGGCCGGCGCAACGAAGAATGAGTTGCACACGTCTTACCGGCATCCCGAGCTCGCGGCAGGTGAACTCGGCGATCGCGGCCTGCACTCCGCAATCACCAGTCGGCTCCCTTAGCAGTTGGCACCAATACACCGGCCACACGACCGGGCCCCACCGTATGCGTCGGCCGACCCAGTCCGGGCCGGTGCGGCCGTCGATGCTCGCGGCCGTGGCCTGCGCGATCAACCACTGTCGGGAGGCCTGGCAGCACGGCGCGGCATGCGACGAGATCTGGGACGGTGCGATGGCTGTTAGGGCGCGCGGCAGGTCACTCACGCCGAGACCACCTCCCGTCCTGCTGAGGCGAATGAGAAGCGCATGCTCGTGTCGTAGGCTCCGGCGTTGCCAAAGACGATGAGGTCGCCGGCTCGGGCCGCGGTGCAGTCGACGCCTCGCGCGACTACGTCGTCCTCGATGCAGCTACGCCCAAAGACGCGGCCCAGGCCAGTCGGCAGTCGCAGCCAGGTCTGGTCCCGGCACAGCCATAGCGGGCGCGCCAGCGAGAGGCCGTCAGGCAACTCGGCGATGCTCGCGTCCACAAACATGTTGGACGCCGAGGTGAACAGAACGCGCGAGACAACGTAGCCATGCGGCGCCACGACGCTCTTGCCTGGCTCGAAAACGACCTGCTCCACATCGCCCAGTTGGCCTCTGATGAGATCCACGAGCTTTCCAGCGTGCGTGGAGAGGAGGTCGTCCAACCCCGTCGGGGTGAACCCGCCGCCTAGGTCGAACAGCTGAACCGGCCTGTTCACCAGGTGCAGGATCGCACGGGCAATGCGGACGGTGCCGGCTACCTGGCTCAGCCATGTCGTCAATCCTGCCGCTGACGAGGCGATGTGGAGATGCAGAGCCAACTGCTGGTCGGCCTGGACGGCCCTCAAGCGCCTAGCGACCCCGTGCAGCGCGGCACCCTGCGCGACGTCTACGCCGAAGCGCGAACGCGCCTCGAGTGGTCGCACCCGCACCCCGACCGCGCGGGCGTTTGGGTAGCCGTCCTGGGCCGCGTCGAACTCGGCGAGGCTGTCGTAGAAGACGGCCAGATACGGCATCCTGGTGTCAGTCGCGGGCCATGCCTTGGCGGGTCCATTGAGGACTATCTGGTCCGCTTGCCATCCAGCGGCCAGCGCGGCGTTCACCTCGTGGCCGCTGATGGCCTCGGCCAGCCAGCCGGCAGCGCGAGCGAGCTCGAGGACGTCCCTGTCGGGGTTGGTCTTGATGCTGTAAGCCGCTGTCAGGCCGACGCTCGCGGCCTGCTCGGCGATCTGTCCGAGGGTGGTGGCAACCGCCGGCAAGTCCGTGGCGGCAAATGGGGTCTGGTCGGCTCTGGCGGCGAGTTCCGACAGTGCCGCTGCGGTGGCGTCTTCGACGACGCTAGGCGCCGGGCGGTGGCGCTTGTCGGCGAGTCGCCGCGAGAGGATTGGCATCCCGGAGGGGTGCTTTCCGGACGCCCCCGGTTGGCGTCTGACAGGACCAGCCGGGATCTGCATCGCGAGCTCCCGCCGAGACGGGATCTCAGTGACGACGCGGACGAAGCGTCCAGATCGGACTGGCAGCGACGCCGACGGGTTGACTAGCGCGGCAGGAAGGTTGGCGGCGCCCTGGCGCGTGCCGCCGTGGATCCAAGCCGGGAAGCGAGGGTTGACGTCAATAAGAAAGCGCTCGCCGTCGGACGACCGGTGGACCATCTCGATCTCGCCGCCCCCGTGCCAACCGGCGACAGCGACGAAGGCCGCCAGTCGAGTGCGGTCGCCGTCGGGCACGGCGCGCGTTTCACCGGCCCACGTCTTGCCGTCCACGGTAGTGGCCAACTTGCGCATCGCGACCGCTCCTACGAGTTCCCCTGAGCGTGCGGCAAAGGCGATCGACTCCTCGGGTCCGTCGACATGCTGCTGAACGACGGCGCCTGGCCCCCACGCCGACTCAAGCGCCTCGATCGCGGCATCGAGTTCCCGCCAGCCGTATGCGGCGAACGCCTCGTAGCGCCGGCCCTTGACCCACACCGGCCATCCGTGTTGGTCGATGAAGGAGAAGTCCGGCTCCCTGGGACCACCGATGGTCGTGGAGTCCGGCAGCGACAGGCCCAAGGCTTCGGCGACAGTACCGGCCGGCTTCTCGATCGCCGCGAACGTACTCGCCGGACAGACAAGAACCCGACGACCGAGGGATTCGCCTGCCAGCCACGCAGCTTCCACGTCCAAGCCGCTGAACCACAGCGAACCTGGGGCGTGAACACTCGCAGCCACGAACCTGCTGTGGGCTTCCAGGTCGATGTGCTCCCACGAGGCGTTGACCACGATGTCATCGAAGACGGGGTGGTGTAGCCCAGTCGAGGCTGACGAGTAGTCCACCCCGACAAGCCGGGCGTCGGGGAATGCCAACCGTAAGCTAAGCGCCGTCCCGAGGCCCGGGGAGGGATTCGACCCGGAGTGCGTGCCGCTTATGAAGAAGCTCGGGCGCATTACGCGGACGCTCGATCGATACGGACTTCAGCGGCGATGTCGTTGATCGAACCAGGCGTACGCTCAAGGGGCGCGGTCGTCGCGCCGAGGTCATCGAGGCGTTGTTCGCTGGCAGCTTCGGCGAGCGCCCCAGAGTAGCTAGCCATTCAGCCTCCGCTCCGGTCGGCGAGAGCTGCGCGTGCAGTCCAGTCGCCTGGCGATCTCATCGATTGCGTCGGCGGCGCGTTCGCTTAGCGCCGCGCGAGCACCCAAGTCCACGAGGTACGACTCGTATCTCAGCGTCAAGAACGTCTCCGTATCGGGCGTCAGCGCGCGCAACTCGCGCTCGACGACATCGGCCTGGACGTCTCGCAGAGCCTCGAGCGTCAAGACGGGCTGGTCAGTTGGCCTTTGCGCCTCGTACGCTGCGACCCTCTCGTGAGCGTAGAGGCGAGCCGCCGCCAGGTCTCGGCCGACGTCCCAGGCAACCGGGACGCTAACCAGCGAACGATTGCAAGCGACACTGCAGCGCGCGGATTTCGAAACTTCTATACTCGGCGACACGGTCGCCCTCCTTTGGGGCGGGCCTATCGGTCCGCCGGCTTCCTGGGTGGCTGCGTTCGCCGCGGAGCTCTATTCCGCGGCGAACCTATCAATACAGCAGCGCGGCGGGCGCTTCAATAGGGCCGGTCGTGGACCCGCGCAGACCGCGAGGCGCCGCCGCGTGAAGCTGCGCATCTGTCAGTCAACCGCCTAGTTCACGTGCCTGGCGCTCGCGGGTGACCGCAACAACAGCTGTGTTAGAGATCATCCGCAACGCGCGAACGAGCGCCCTTTGCTCCGGTCGCGCCGCCTTCACGTTGGATGGCTGAAAGGTCTGGCCGAAGCGCGCGCCGCAGTCCTTCGCGTGTTGGCTTGTCGCGAGATACTCGACGAAACCCAGCGCGCTCGCGAGCCGCTGCTCATGGTCGCGGTCAGTGTCGGTGGCGTTGACGCTGAACCCCACCAAGGCATGGCTCATCTGATCGGATACGAGGTGCCAATGCGCGGCGTCTGACCCCGCTCCAGCTTCCCAGCGACGGTGCAGCACCGTGACGTCGCCTCGAGTACGGAGCATGTACGTCAGGTGCGACGGAGGCACGCCTACATCGAGGCCTAGAATCGCGGCGTTTGCCAGCAGCCTCTGTAGACGACGGTGTTCTAGACGCACCCATTCTTGAGGGTGATCGTAGGGGTGATCCTCGACCGCAACGACCGCGCTGCATCTGGGCAACGCAGCGATCCCGCGTGCGAACGTTGGCACGTGCGTGCGTGCCACCTCAGGCCAACTTCCGTCGACGACGGGTCCCACACGGAGCTCAGGAACGAGGACAATGGTTTGCCTTGGCCAGTTATCGAGGCGCTCCGCGGGAAGGCCAAATGCTTCGAACTTCCACCGGTCTACAAGAGCCGCCCGGGCCGCGACATTCTTGGCCACGCGATTGATGCCTTCCAGTTGCTCGACGATACGCTGAGCAAGCTGGCGACCGTCTGCATCTTCGGGCGCACAAGCTAGGAACGCTGGCACGTGCATATCGCCACCCACCAAGGCAGGCCCGTATAGCGACTGCTGGCGACCGCTGATTCCGAGCCCGTGCGCCTCCCGTCCGACCGGAGACTGGAGATCGGAGATCCGCCAAACCACTGAGCCGACGAAGTCGCCACGCGCGGCAAGAAGCACGGGCAGAGCGACCGCGAGGTCTTCGAGGGCCGGCACCAGCCAGCGCATCTTGGTGTAAAGCGTCGTCCGGCCCAGGTGCGCCGCCTGAGCCAGGGTCGCCACAAACGTCGGACCCGGCTTCCGTGGTGGCTCCGTTGCGTCCCCCCCATGGACCGCCACGACGTAAGTCCGGTAGTCCGCCTGGANNGCTCGAAACGTCCTGTGCCCGCTCCGGCTTGAGTCCAAGAAGGTCGCACATCAGCGGCACCGCCGCGTCCAGGAGCCGCTTCGCTTCCTGCACGTCCTCCGCCGTGACCACCGCTTGACCAGGGACGAACCGATCCCGCACACGCCGCAATGTACAGCCGAACGCGTCATGACAGATACGCGCTCCGTTGCCTTGTTAGATGCGGATGTGTACGCCGATTCCGCGCTGTCCTGCGGATTCGTTCGGACTTTTCTGCGCGGCGGTTGACCCGGCGTCGATACGTGGAACAACACCGGCCAGCAGATCGTGGCTACATATCCCCCCGACGAGCCGGAGGTATATGCCGGGCCTCGTGATCTGCAGTCGCGTGTACTCTGAGCGACGGCTCTGCACCCCAACTAACCCGGAAGCGAATGGCAAGGAACGCACTCACGGTAGATGAGGAGGTTTGGCACGTGCAGCCAGGCCCGTTCGGTCACGGACCGTGTCTCGTCAGACGCAGCACAGATCCTGCAGGGGTTCTCTGCGTCACGGTCTTGGCTCCTCCGGGCGTGCCGATCGACCCACCGGAACTGGCGGACCGTTTGCTGCGCTGGCGGGTGGCGCGCTGGGAGGACGGCGCCGCCGCCGGCGGTGCCAAGGTGCTCAGTCTCGACGATGCGCTTGCCGTCGCGCCGTCAGCTCGAGAATGGATCACGGAGCAGCTGCGAGAGCGACACCGGCGAGCGGTAGCGAGCGAGCATGTCCAGATCGTGTCCGCGAGCCCTCCATCCGGCCGCACGACGGCTGACGTCAGCCCGACAGCCGCTGGCACAGGTTGGCCGCGCCCGCCGGTGGAGCTCACACGAAGTGCAAGCACGTTCGCCTATTGGGTTGGCTCCCAAAGTAGCGGCGACTGTGTCAAGCAGATCGCGCAGGCGGTGAACCAAACGCGGTCCCTAGAGGCTCTCCGGGCCGAGCTCGCGGTGATCGAGTCGCACTTTCCTTCGAGCCTTGTCGCCGACGGCGTTACTGCGGTGCTACACGCGCGGGCCCGCAGCCATAGCTGGCGCTATACGGCATGGATCCCGAGTGCGTCTCCACTTTCACCGCTTGCTCGTCGAGTTGCAACCGAGGTCGACGACGCCCGTGATGCCCGCGACCTACAGCAGCGGTTGGAAAAGCTCCGCAGCGATGGCGCGGAGGTGGACGTGTTGTTGGTTGAGCTCTTGCACCGACGGGCGAGGAGCATGCGCTGGTGCCTAACGCACAGGGCTCGCCTGCTCTTGGCGTCGCATCGCCTGAGAGGACTGCGCCGCGTTCTGCGCGAACACGTTCAGCCACTCAGACACGTGAGCATCAGCATGCGAAACCCGCTTCATTTCCACCTTAATCGCCGGTGACGTCCAGAGCTTGACCGTTGGCCGGTCGCCGCCTACAGCGACGGCCTTTGTTCAGACGGCTCTGCCCGACAAACGGCACCAGGGCCGTTCGATCGGCGATCGGCATTAGGACCCACGGGTCGCGCGCTCGAAGTCGCGCAATTTCTCGACGTCTGCCGCCAGCTGGACACGACCCGGAAGGGTGGTCCGCGTTCCCGGCGGCGCATCGTGGACGAAATACGAACAGCGTGTCATCCCTGCGTCGATTGAGTTCACGAGTTCGTCGGTCACTTTGACGGTCGGCAGTTTCAGCGTCTTCACTTCGCGCTGGAAACGCTGAACGACGCCGCGGAAGAGCCGCTCCTCGACAGCTCTCTCCCAAGTCGCGCGCATGTCAGCGTAGAAGCTGCAGACGCGGTGCCACGCATCGTCGGCGTCGCGCGGTTCCGGTTGCGCGTCCCATTGTTCCACGCGCTGGCCTAAATCCCCGACGCGCTCCTTGAACCTCATCGTCGTGAATGGCGGCTTCTGATCGATCCGCCCGACAGAGCTGCCAAGCCGCCAGATGCCCTGTAGCTTCGGTTCGAGTTCGGCGTTTTCCGCCTGCTCGAGAAGATCGAGCAGGAATGGCAGGTCATGCGTCAGAACGATCACCTGCCGTTTCGAGGCCTCCTCCGTGAGCCGTCTCGCGATGTAGGCGCGACGTTCGTCATCGAGAGAAGACACCGGGTCGTCGACGATCACGCCTCCGAGGTGCTCAGCGAGACGGGTCTCAGCAAAGAAGAAGGCCAGCGAGACTGCTCGCTGCTCGCCCTCGGAAAGGATGTCCGACACCCGTGGCACCCCCTGCGCACCGGCAAGGCGCAACGCCACTTGGGTCTCGCCGACCGCGGTGTGGGGTTCAACATCAACCGGGAGGTGGTTGCAGTTCAGCCGTCCGAGTTCCTCCGTGAGGGCGGTCGCGAGCGCGCCGGTAACCGCGGTTGTCGAGAGCTCGCGCTGTTTGCTCGTAACGCGGTTCGTCGCGAGTGCGCCGTGGGCAGCACGCAAGGCGCCGACCCGGCGCAGCGTCGCGATCCATAACGTGACTGCTTCGAATTGAGCCCCGAGTCGGGCTTTCCCGTCGAGCTCGGCCAGCTCCTGCCCCAGCGTAAGCTCGGTGGCGGGGTCGGCGGCCGCCAATAGCGTCGCCGCGTGGTCCTCGCGGTCGACTGCCCACTGTTCCACGGCCTGGGACGGGATTGCCGGCAGCTGCACCGATGTCGCTGTTAGCGCATGAGCGTGCAGTGCGACCATGCGCTGCTTGATCGCCTCTCGCAGCGCCGTTACCGCCTGGGCCAGGTCGCGTTCGCGCTCGGCGACCGCGTCGGAGAAAACGGCGTCGAGTGCTTCTAGCTGGATCGGGTCAACCCGCGCAAGCGAGGCTTCTAAGCTTCGCTCTGCCTCGACAGCGCGCTGCTGGAGCGCCCCCTGCACGTGCCGCTCGAAGTGTTGGAGGCGCTCGGCCGCCGCGTCGTCCAATGGCTGCGTACAGATCGGGCAGGTGTCACCCGCTGCGGGGGGAAACGGCCCACCGCCCGCCTGCACGAACTCGCGCGCAGCCTGCCACATCCGCTGCCAGGCGCTGCCGCCTACTCCCACGAGGCCTGGCACGCCGAATTCGGCGGCTGCCTCCGCGACTGCCTGCCGCGCTGCAGCGAGTTCCAATACTTCGCCGTGGATGCGAGTAGCCTCCGCGTCGGCTACGTATCCGGCAAGCTCGCTAAGCCTCCCAAT
>PMKB01000161.1 GCA_003157595.1 Solirubrobacterales bacterium | reverse complement strand
GGTTCGGGGGCGGTCTGGGCGCGAGCGGGGCGCGGTTCGGGCGCGGTTCGGGTGGGGTCCGGGTGGGCGGCGTGGTCCGTGGTCCCGCGCCGGCCAAAATTCAGAAAGCTTTATGACACCTTTTAGGTCGGCTTGAACCCCGCGACGCATACTCCCTCACGCGACACATATCTCTCGCAACCGCACCTCCTCCCCCGAAGTTCCCGACGCCCCGCCTACCCCCCGGGGCGTCGGGCGTTAAGCGACGATTCGCGCGGCCGGCAGAGCACCGTTCCCGCTACCGGCGGGCCTGGCGCGCTCCCCTCCCGGCACGACGAGCGCACGGCGGGCCCCGCGCTCAGGCCTCCTGTGGCTCCTCGACGTCCGTCGAGTGCCGGCGCTCGCGCACCCGCACGAGCACGATGCGGTTCTCGCGCACCGATTCCACCCGCAGCTCATAGCCGTCGACGTCGATCTTGTCGCCGCGCTTGGGCAGGCGGCCCAGGTCGTTGAAGACGAGCCCGCCGATCGAGTTGTAGGCGTCATCGTTCGGCAGCGCGATCCCGTAGTCCTCGAGGTCGGCGACCGGGACGTGGCCGCGCACGAACCAGTCGCCGCTCGGCATGTGCCGCACGTCCCCGCCCGCCGGGTCGGTCTCGTCGGTGATCTCGCCGACAACCTCCTCGACGATGTCCTCGATCGTCACGATTCCGACCACGCGCCCGTACTCGTCGGCCACGACCGCCATCGCGGTTCGCTGGCGCTGCAATTCCGCCAGCAGGTCGTCGAGCGGCTTGGTCTCGGGCACGATCGGCGCGTCGCGCACGAGCGCGCCGATCGATGCCGTCGGCCCGACGTCGAGCAGGCGCCGGGCCAGCCCTGTAGCGTGCACGACGCCGCGGATCCGGTCCTGGTTCTCATCCTCGGTGACCGGTAGCCGCGTGTGGCCGGACTCGATGCAGCGTCGCAGGGCGGTCTGAACGTCCTCGCTGATGTCGACCGTCACCACGGCCGGGATCGGCGTCATCACCTGACGCGCCTCCTGCTCGTGCAGGTGAAACACGCCGGAGAGCATCGTCGCCTCGTTGGCTTCGAGCATGCCGCCGGCCTGGGAGTCGCGGATCAGGCGCTTGAGCTCATCGGGCGATCCGCCGCGCGCGATCCGTCGCTCCGGGTCGACTCCGAGCACGCCGAGCATCGCGTTCGACACCACCGTCAGTGACACGATGAACGGGTTGAAAAGGACGCGAAACCACTGCAACGGTCGCGAGATCAGCCTCGCCACGCGCTCGGCGCGGTCGATCGCGTAGAGCTTGGGCACCATCTCGCCGGCTGTGATCTGCGTGCTGGTGATCAGCAGGTAGGCGACCGCTGCCGCGATCACGACGGCGACGCCGTGCGCGAGCCCGTTCCCAAGCGCCCCGGTCAGCAGGTGCGCGAGCGCCGGCTCGCCGACCGCGCCGATGCCGATCGAGGCCATCGTGTTGCCGACCTGGCAGGTCGAGATGTACTCGTTGATGTGCTCGAGCTGCCGCAGCGCCAGCTTCGCCCCGCGTAGGCCCTGCTCGGCGGCCAACTCCAAGCGGGAGTGCCGCGCGCGCACGAGCGAGTACTCGGCGATCACGAAGAACGCGTTGAGCGCGATCAGCACCGCGGCGGCGGCAACCAGAAGCCAGTTCACGGCCGGCCCGCAGCGCGGCTACTTCGAGGAGGTTCGTCGTTCATACGGTCGGCGCTGAGGCGCTCAACGGTAGCAGGCAACGGCGTCGCATCCGTGGATGGTTTGCCGCTGGCGTGGTGCGCCACCGCTCGCGGATGCTAGTGGGGCGCAAGCGCGTCGATCGTGCGAGCCAGCGCGAAGTCGCGCTTTGTGAGGCCGCCGACGGAATGGGTCGTGAGCGTGATCTTCAGGTGGCGGTAGCCGTGGATCAGGATGTCCGGGTGGTGGTCGGCCAGTTCGGCTGCCGCCGCGATGCGGTCGACCAGCTTGATCGCCGCTGCGAAGTCTTCGCACTCGAGATCGGCGACGATCTCCTCCCCGGCGCGACGCCAAGCCGTCCCCAGCGCGGCCAAGCCTGCTTCGATCTCCTGATCGGTGAGTGGTTCCATGAGGGGCTCGCGAGCTTGAAATCAGTTCAGCGCGGTGCTGTTCGCGATCATGATCGCACCAACGAAGGAGACCAGGGCAAGCGCCAGACACGCGGCGTAGCCGAGTACAGGCCGGCGCATCTGGTCGCCCTGCTGGAACGCGAGCGTCGCGAGACCACCCCCGATCAGGCCGCCGACGTGGGCACCGACCGAGACGCCGGGAATGCCGATCGTGAGCGCGAGGTTGATCACGATCAGGATCACGAGCTGGTTTCGAACCTGATCTGCGCCGCGCCGGTGCGCCTCCGCGAAGGCGGCGCCCATCAGCCCGAAGATAGCTCCCGACGCCCCGGCTGTCGGGTTCAGCGGCGAGACGATGATCACACCGAGTGAGCCGGCGAGCAGGCCCGTGAAATAGATCGTCAGGAACCGAACTCGGCCAATTGCCGGTTCGAGCAGGCGTCCGACCCAGTAGAGCACGTACATGTTCAACCCGATGTGGAGGATGTCCAGGTGCAGGAAGGCGCTCGTCACGAGTCGGTAGTACTCGTGCACGGGGACCCCATACAGCGCAGCCGACCGAATGTAGGGCGCCAAGAGGTAGCCGTGGTTGAGCAGCGACGAGTTGTTCGTCGACCCGGTGAGCGTGTATACGCCGGCTCCCTCCGCGAAGAACACGATCACGTTGATCGCGATCAACGCGATCGTCGCCTCGTGGCCGCGGTGCGAGCTCGTCGCCCGGATCGTGCGGACCTTGGTCGTCTGGCGCGCGCACTCCGGGCAGCGCATGCCGACCGGCGAGGTCGTCATGCAGTCCGGGCAGATCGGCTTGCCGCAGTTCGAACAGGCGACGGCGGTCTCGCGACCCGGGTGGCGGTAGCAGGTCGCCATGGGCGTCCCACGCTACCAGGAGGCGTGGTCAGCGCCTGAGTCAGGCGCTGTGGTCAAGCGCGGTCGAGGATGCGGTGGTCAGCCAAGTGTCGCGACGATCAACGGCTTCATCGTCGGCGCGCTCGCGCCGCCAAGCCGCTCCGCGGTGACCATCACCGCGCTCACGCCCGCAAGATCGGGAACCGCGACGGTTGCGCTGCCCGCGGAGGTCGCATCGAACAGCGCCGCGGTCGGATGCGCGCGGCCGCCCCGCCTGATCCAGACCTCATAGATCCGCGCTCGCGGCGCCGGCGGCAGATTGGTCAGCACCAGCTCGCCCTGCGTTCCGCTCTCGCGCAAAAGCGCCGTCGGCGTGTGCGCCACGTGCCAACGCGCAGCAGGGGCGACGGACGCCGAGATGACGCGCGTGGCGGTCCCACCGGGGGCGATCACGAGCGCCCCGACCACGATCCCGAGCGCCAGCGCGGCGCCGACGAGACCGCCTAGCGGGCGTAGCGGCGGGGCCGCCCACCGCGGAAGCGCGGTGCGCCGCGGGCTCGCTGCTTCGAACAGTGCGGCCTCCGCCCTGACGGTGTCGAGCACCCGCGCGCGCAACTCGGGGGGCGCCGCGAGCGACGGCACGCCCAAGCCGAGCACCTCGGCCACAGAGGCGAGGCGATCGACGTCGTCGCGACAGAGCACGCACGACTCCAGGTGCTCGCGCAGCGCCGCGGCCTCGTGCTCCTCAAGCGCCCCGAGCACGTAGGCGCCGCACTCGTCGCGGAAGCGGTCGTGCTCGCTCATCTGGCGATCACCACCCCTGCGCCCTCGAGTGAGCGGCGCAGCTTGTCCAGCCCGAGTCGCATGCGTCCCTTGATCGTCCCCACGGGAGCGTCCAGCATCGCAGCGATCTCCGTGTGCGTGTAGCCGCCGTAGAACGCCAGCTCGATCACACGGCTCTGCTCCTGCGGCAGCTCGTCGAGCGCCGCGCGGATCTCGCGGGCCTCGTCGCGGCGGGCGACCTCCACCTCTGTGCGCTCGGGCGCTTCGAAGCGCTCTTCGATGCCCTCGTCGCTGGCGCGGCGGCGGTCGTGGCCGCGCCGAAGCGAGTCGATCGCGCGGTTGTGCACGATGCCGAGTACCCAGGTGCGCACGCTGCCGCGGGTGCGCTCGTAGCGCGCGCCGCTACGCCAGAGCGACAGAAAGGACTCCTGTACGACGTCCTCCGCCGCGGAACGCGTTCNNGTTCCGCACATCCGGTAGGCGAGCGAGAACGCCACACCGCAGTGGCGGTCATAGATGACCTCGAACGCGCGCGCCTCGCCGTGGCGCACGAGCGCCATCAGGTCTTCGTCGGCCAGCTCACGCAACCCGTCGACGTTGGGGGACGCGCGGTGTCATGGTAGGAGCGGCATTGTCCTTCTTCGATACGCGCCGCGGGCGCCGGCGGATCAGTGCTGCTCGAAGATCTTGCGCGCGCCGCTCGCAACATCGGACGCCGCCCGCTCTGCACGCTCGAGCAACGCGCGCGAGCGCGAGCGCGAGCGGCGGCGCTGGTGGCGCCCGAGCAGCAGCAAGCCGGCGCCGGCTGCGGCGCCGCCGACCACCGCGATCGCCGGGCGCAGCCAGTTGCGGGGATCACGCATCGCGGCAAGCTCCCAGCCCTCGAGCTCCTCGGCNNGCCACCTCGCGGATGCTCTGCAGCGTGCTGCGAAGGCGCGCGGAGAGGTCGGCGGGCGGTTCGACAGGCGCCAGCGCCCGTCGCAGCAGCCCCTCGACGTCGCCGGCGCCGGGCATCGACTGAGCCGCCCCGGCTGCGTCCATCGACTGGCCCTCGCCGGCGCCGTTCATTGATCGATCCCCTCCTGCTCGTGCGCGACGATCTCCGACAGCTGCCTGATCGCGCGGTGGATCAGCACCTTCGTCGCGCCGTCCGTGCGCCCCAGCGCCCGGGCGATCTCGCGATTGTCCATGCCAAGCGCGAAGCGCATGATCAGCGCCTCGCGCCGGTCGTCGGGAAGTTGCTTGACTCCCTCGAGCACGCGCGCCAACTCGTCTCGGCCACTGACCAGGTCCTCCGTCGAGTGCGGCGCGGCCACGGGTGAGTTCTCATCGAGCGGGCTCTGCGGCCGACGCAAGCGGTCGCGGTAGAGGTTGGCCGCAAGGTTGTGCGCGATGCGGATGAGCCAGGGTCGCATCGGCCGCCCATCGGATTCGCGCTGCGCGCGCTCGAAGTGGCGGTAGGCCTGCAGGAACGTCTGCTCGGTGAGATCCTCGGCGTCGTGATGATTGCCGACCCGATAGTAGGAGTAGCTGTAGACGTCGCGCAGATGCGTGCGGTACAGCTCAGTGAAGTCCGCGTCGAGAGCAGCCTTGCGGTCGTCGGTCTGCGCCACATGCGGAGCCTACCCCGGTTCGCTCACGACACCGCCACGGGCTGGCGCGCCACGGTCACCGGTGCCTGGTGGCGCTCCGGCATCTTGCCGCCGAGCCAATCCCATTGCAGCACGACACAGGCCCAGATCCGTGCGGTTACCGCCGCCGCCTCCGCGGGTGTCGGGTTCTCGACGCGCGGGAACGAGAGCGCGCGCCCGCACCGCAGCGTCACTCGATGTGGCCGGATCCGCCAGCCGCGCCTCACCGCTTCGGTCCCGAACACCGCGACCGGCACGACCGGCGCACCGGTCTGCAGTGCGAGGCGCCCGACGCCGCGACGAGGGCGCCCGAGCGGCCCCGGCCGCGTCCTTGTGCCCTCCGGGAAGATCACCACGCAGTCGCCTCGCTCGAGGATCCGCCGCGCGGTCTCCATCGCCCGCTGGTCGCCGGCGCCCCGGTCGATCGGGAACGCCCCCAGCCGGTTGAGCAGCCAGCCCGCGACGGGATGCGCGAACAGTTCCTTCTTCGCCACGTAGTACACAGGCCGTCGCGTCAGCGTGGCGATCACGAACGGGTCGAGGAAGCTGCGGTGGTTGGCCGCGAAGATGACCGGTCCGTTCTTTGGCACATGCTCCATCCCGAGGCGCCGCATGCGGAAGTAGACGTGGAAGAACGGCTGCAGAATCCCGCGCACGACCAGGTAGAGCAGGAGGCTCACGCCCCGGTCGAGGGCGCGTGAGCGATAGTCGCCCAGTTCGTTGGCCATACCATGAGATACCCGCCGCCGGCCCCGCCGTTACAGCCGATCGCGCCGCGGTCGGACCGCTGCGCGGCACGCTGCAGCCCGACGACGCGACGGCGGTCCGGGCCGCCGCAACCACTAGCCTCTGCCCCATCCGCCGGAGTAGCTCAGCTGGTAGAGCAATCGCCTTGTAAGCGATAGGTCAGGGGTTCGAGTCCCCTCTCCGGCTTGAAAAGTGGCTGCAAAAGCGCATGTTTCGGATCCGGCACGAGTGCGGCGACGCGGTCTGCCCTCGTCGGTTGTCCTTTTCGTTGTCCTTAACGATGACTGCTCTGCTTCTCAATTCGGTCGNNCGAGCATCACTCTCGGTGCCGACGGCGATGGCGCTCGCACCTCGTCCAATTCAGTCGCTGAGCGGCGGTGAGCGAGACGCTCGCTTTCGTTTCCGGCGGTGGCAAAGCGAGTCACTGACGCGTGCGACCATCGAGCGATGTTCGAGGTGATGGTCGGCGGGCGTCCTGCCGCGCTGGGGCTCGGTGGCCTCAGCTGTGACACCACTGTCCCAATCACTAGCCGGCGGGCCGGGCCTCTTGCCTACCGGTCTCCCGCCCCGCTTAGCGCGGAAGGCGGGGAGCAGCCCGACAACGCCACCGTCGACGTGCCGACGTCGACACCGAACGCGGTGTGGCGAAACTCACGCGCTGCCGACGACACGGGCCGACACCTGCTTCGGTATCAGCGCGGCGATCGGCCGGGACGCTCGAGTGGGCACTACCGCCCCCACGGCTAAGGTCGTGTGCTGAACGGGCCGACGGCAACACCGTCAGCGTGGCTCGCCGATCCTTGGGGCTATGCAACCAGTACCTCAAGTCGAACCAGCAAACCCCTGCCGGGGCGCCCCCACGCTGTCGCATAACGTGACGAGGAGCAGCGCTACTTGGTGCTCACCCTGGTCGGGGATCAGGCAGCGGTGCTTCCCGACTGCTGCGGGATCCAGCGTGCCAGCGCGGTCTCGAGCTGCTCGCGCCGGAGGGGCTTGCTCAGGTAGTCGTCCATCCCCGCTTGCCGGCACTCCTCGGCGGCGCCCTCCATCGCGTGTGCTGTCATTGCGATCACCGGCGTGTGGCGAGCTCCATCCTCGCGGCGGCGCAACTCGATCGTCGTCTGGTAGCCGTCGAGAACGGGCATTTCGCAGTCCATCAGGACCGCGTCGTAGCTGCGCTCCGCAAGCGCCTCAAGCGCCTGCTTCCCGTCGCTGACGACGTCGGCGTCGCAGCCGCAGCGCTCGAGGACGCGAACGACAACAAACTGGTTAACCGCGTTGTCCTCGGCCACCAGCACCCGCGGAGGCGTCGACCACTCGGGCAGAGCAACGTGGGCCGCGCCGCGCTGGGAGTAGCTCGCGCCGGCATCGGCGACGACCGGCAGTTCGAGCTCGACCCAGAAGGTGCTGCCGCGGTCCGGCTCGCTCTCGGCGCCGACAGCTCCGCCCATCAGTGAGGCCAGCTGGCGGGCGATCGTCAAGCCCAGGCCCGTACCGCCGTAGCTGTGCGTCTTCGAGACATCGCCCTGCGTGAACGGGTCGAACATGCGCTCCAATGCCACCGCGTCGATGCCGATCCCAGTGTCGGCTACCGCAAGCCTGATCTGAGCGCTGCGCTCGCCGCGCAGTTCCGCGCTCACCTCGACGGTGACCGACCCGTTCGCGGTGAACTTGACCGCATTCGTGAGGAGGTTGAGCAGGATCTGGCGCACCCGTCTGTCGTCGCCGCCGACCCTACTTGGTAGGTCTTCGGCGAATCGCACCTCGAACGCGAGGCCTTTCGCCTCAGCCGTGAAGCGAACCGCCGCGCAGACCTGCTCAACGGTGTCGCGCAGATCGAAGTCGGTGATGTCGAGCTCCATCCGGCCGGCCTCGATCTTCGACAGGTCGAGGATGTCGTTGATCACGCTCATCATGTGCTCGCCGGACAGGGCAAGCTGCTGCACGAGCTCGCGCTGCTCGTCGTCGAGCTTGGTCTCGCGCAAGATCTCGGTTATGCCGAGGACGCCGTTCATCGGCGTGCGGATCTCGTGGCTCATGTCCGCCAGGAACGCAGACTTCTCGCTCGTCAAGCGCTGAGCGTCGGCAGCCGCGGCCTCGAAAGCGTGGCGCTGGCGCTCGAGGTCAGCACGCGCCCAGGAGTCCTCCACCTGCTGCACGGTCTGGCGCTGATGGATCGACCAGATACGCGCCTTCACCCCGCTGGCGCTCGCAAGTGCGCCGGCGATGTCCCCGGCCGCCTCCTGGCTCGCCTTGAGCTCCTCGAGCGCCAGCATCTGCTCGTGCTCGTCGCCGCTCTGAGCTGCGAGCTGCACCCCTTTCGCAGCTACCGCCACCGCTTCCTCGGGGCGACCCATGGCTCGCAGGCAGCGCGCCTCGACCCACGCCAGCGCCGCGCGTTGCGCCACGATCACCACGCCATCGAGCTGACCACGTTGCTGCTCCAGCACCCGCCACGCCTCGTCGTAGCGACCGAGCTCGCAAAGCAGCTCGGCGCGCAACCGGTGAGCCCCGAACCGCCGCAGCACATCCGGCGGTCCCTCGGCGAACAGACTGTGGACGGCAGCCTCGGCGCGGTCGAGCTGCGCGGTGTCGGTTTCCAGACCCGCCAGTCGCCGCTGCCGTGCCGCGAGCAGCAGAGCGTCAGCGACGTTGGCCAACTGCCACGCGGCTCTCTGGTCGTCGCCGAGCTCCTTAGTGATCGCCAGCGCAACCCCCATCAGCTCGGCAGCGCGCTCGTAGTCCAGGAACGAGTAGCAGTAGATGCCGAGGCGGTTTGCGATGTTGGCCCGCAGCCTGCCGCTCGTGACCCAATCCAAGGCCAGGATGCACTTGGTCGCCAACTCCGACGCGAGCGAGAGCTCACCCAGACGGGAGGCGTGTGCCGCCGCGAGGCTTGCCGCGTCAACGGCGGACTCGCCCTCGCCGGCCTCCTCGAACAGCGTCATCGCCCGCCGGGCGTCCGCGACCACGTCAGCGGTGCGCCACTGGTTTGAGCTCAGCCGCGTCCGGCACATCAGCAGCCGCCCGCGGTCCGCGGGAGCGGCGGCGCGCGCGAGCGCCTCGTTGATCTCGTTCAAGCACGCTGCGCGGGCCGCGGGCGTAGCCGCGCGGCTGGCACGCTCATGAAGCTCCCCATAGTCGACGCCCATTTCGCGCTCCACACGTCTCTATCGGCCGAAACGCGCCGCGACTTGCGCTCGATCAGGGTGATGCAAACGCGCAGCTGGCCCGTTGGCCTCGGGCTACTCGTCGAAATAGATCTTGAAACCCTCGCAACCGCGTTGAGACTCATACTCCGGTAGAAGTCGTGCGCCTCGGCGCGATGCTTGCCGGAGATTAGTTGGAGCTTGTAAACGCCGGCCGTGCGGGCCAGCTCGATGACGTGGCCCATCAACGCCTTCCCCACCCCTGTCCGGCGAGCCGTGCCAGCGACGATAACGTTGTCGACGATTGCCCACGGCTCGCCGCGATGGGTCAGGTTGGGGGACGATGAGATGGTCTGCCGTTCCGACGACCTGGCCGTCGACCAACGCGACGCTGCTCGACGAGGCCGAGACACCGCTCGCTACCGCTTCGCACACGCGAGGGAGCGTCTCCGGCAGAGCTCGTCACACGCCCGCTCGGGACGAGCTGCGAGCGTCCGAGCGGCTTGTCGCTCGGCTCTCGCGTTCGCCCGAGGCTGTCGGGGAAAGTCGTCG
>PMKB01000238.1 GCA_003157595.1 Solirubrobacterales bacterium | reverse complement strand
ACCAACGCGCTGGCCAACTCGACGCTGCCCTATGTTCTGGCGCTGGCCGAGCGGGGCGTCGCCGGCGCGATCGCCACCGACCCCGGACTGCGTTTGGGAGTCAACGTGGCGGGCGGCGTGCCGACCCACCCGGCCGTCGCGCGCAGCGTCGGCGNNCAGATCGCGCAGGCGCCGCTGTCTGGCGCGGCCGACATCGATGTCGCCGTCACGGCTGCGCGACGCGCCTTCGAAGGCTGGTCCCAGACAACCCCCGCCGAGCGCGCGAGCGCCCTGCTCGGGCTCGCCGGCGCGATCGAGGACCACGGCGAGGAGCTCGCTCGCGAGGAGGCGATCAACGCCGGCAAGCCGCTCGCCGCGGTGCTGGGTGACGAGATCGGCGTGATGGCCGACAACCTGCGCTTCTTTGCCGGCGCGGCGCGCTGCATGGAGGGCNNNNCGGCTCGCCGAGCTTGCCGCCGAGTGGTTGCCGGCCGGCGTGCTGAACGTGGTCTGCGGGCACGGCGACCCGGCCGGCCAGGCGCTCGTCGAGCATCCTGAGGTCGACATGGTCTCGCTGACGGGCTCCGTCGAGACCGGCAAGCGGATTGCCGCCACCGCAGCCGCGAGCTTGAAGCGCGTGCACCTCGAGCTGGGNNCGCCGGCTACTTCAACGCCGGCCAGGACTGCACGGCGGCGACGCGCGTGCTGGCCTCCTCGAAGGTCTACGACGACGTCGTCGCCGGCCTGGTTGCGCAGGCCTCGGGACTCGTGCTGGGCGACACGCTGTCAGCCGACACGACGCTCGGGCCGCTGAACTCGGCGCGCCAGCGCGCGCGCGTCGAAGGGCTGCTCGAGCGCCGCCCGTCGGCCGCCGAGCTGCTCACGGGGGGCGTGGAGCCTGACGGACCCGGGTTCTTCCTCGAGCCGGCGGTCGTCGCCGGCCTGCAGCAGGACGACGAGCTGATCCAGCGCGAGATCTTCGGCCCGGTGATCACGGTCCAGCGCTTCAGCGACGAGGCGCAGGCGATCGCCTGGGCCAACGGCACCCCCTACGGGCTGGCCTCCTCGGTCTGGACGCGCGATGTCGGGCGCGCGCTGCGCGTGGCCAAGGCGCTGCGCTTCGGCTGCGTATGGATCAACGATCACATCCCGCTGGTCAGCGAGATGCCGCACGGCGGCTTCAAGCAGTCCGGCTACGGCAAGGATCTGTCGATGTATGCGCTCGAGGACTACACCGTGGTCAAGCACGTGATGGCGAACATCGAGTTCTAGAGATCGGTTGGCGCCCGCCTGCGTGCGCCGGCGCCGATCGTCCCGCGGCGCTCCTCAGAGTGACGGCAGCGTCGTCGGCACCGGCGTGCGCAGCGCGTCGGCGAGCAGGACGAGGTAGCGCTGCCAGTTGCGCGCCTGGCCGCAGTTCCCGTCGCGCGCGATCGTGGTGGCGACCATCTTGATCAGCGCGGGCAGCTCGGAGGCTTCCAGATCGCCGCGCAGGCGCCCGCTCGCCTGCGCGCGCGCAAACGTTGCGCACAGCGGCGCGAATACACGCTCGCGCAGCTCCGGCTTGAGCGCGGTCCACTCGCTGGCCTGCGCGAGAACCTGCACGAGCGCCATGTTTCTCGCCTGGCTTTCGAGCAGCGCACCAATGCCGGCGAGCAGGCCATCCCAGGGGTCCTCGGCCGCGGTCGCCGCGGCGATCAGTGGCTCGAGCTCCGCAAGGCGAGCTTCGATGATCGCACCCAGCAGCTCCTGTTTGCTCGGGAAGCGCCGGTACAGCGTCGCCGGGCCGACCCCGGCGCGCCGCGCGATCTCCTCCATCGAGACCTCGAGCCCGTGGTCCGCGAAGGCCTCGCCCGCGGCGGCGAGGATCCGGTCGTGGTTTCGCTGCGCGTCCACGCGAAGCGGCCGATCCGGGGTGCCTGTGGCCATTTGGTGAACCAGGCTAGCAAAAGTGGAGCATGGACTATCACTTGTGCTAGGGTCCGGTGCGGAAAAAGCCTGAACCGTGAACCGTCCAAACTGCGGAGGTAGTTCGAGATGAGAGCGCTTGCGAGATGGTGCATCGCCCACCGGCGAATCGTGATTGTCGGCTGGGTCGTCGCGCTGATCGCCGCGAACGGGATCGGCCAGGCCGCCGGCTCGGACTACAACAGCAACTTCAAGGGACCACGCACCGCCGGATCGCAGCAGGCGCTCGACCTGCTGACGAAGTACTTCCCGACGCACAAGGGCGATTCCGCGTCGATCGTGTTCGAATCCAGTGCGCCGATCGCCAGTACGGCGGTCCACGCCCAGATCACGGGGCTGCTCGCCAAGGTCGCGAGTCTGCCCCACATCAGCGACGTCGTCACGCCCTACACCGGCGCCCACGCGGTCTCCCCCGACGGGCACATTGCCTATGCAACCGTGCTGTTCGACGAGCGATCCTTCGCGCTGCCCAAATCGGCCATCGACGGGGTCATCAAGACGGCGGAGGGGGCTCGCACCTCCTCGCTTCAGATCCAGCTCGGAGGTTCGCCGATAGAGCAGGTCCAGCCGCCCAAGACCGGTCCGTCGACGGGCGTCGGCATCCTTGCCGCGCTGATCATCCTGCTGGTCACCTTCGGGACCCTGGTCGCGGCCGGGCTCCCGCTGATCGTCGCGCTGCTCGCATTGGGCACGGCGATCGGCCTGATCGCGGTGCTCACACACGTGGTCGACGTCGTCAACTTCACACCGGAGCTGGCCGCGATGATCGGGCTGGGCGTCGGCATCGACTACGCGCTGTTCATCGTGACGCGCTACCGGTCCGGCCTCGACGCGGGACTCGAGCCCGATGAGGCGATCGTCACGGCGATGGACACCTCGGGCCGGGCAGTGCTTTTCGCGGGGGTGACCGTGGTGATCGCGATGCTTGGGCAGCTGCTGGTGGGCGTGAGCTTCCTGCGCGGCCCCGCCATCGGGTCATCGCTCACGGTGTTGTTGACGATGGTCGCGGCCCTCACGCTGCTGCCGGCGGTGCTCTCGAAGCTTGGGCGCGGAATCGACCGCTGGGATCTCTTCGGCCAGCGCCGCCGCAGCGCCGGCCGGCGCGGTGCGGGCTTCTGGGAGCGCTGGGCCGCCATGATCCAGCGTCGCCCGCTGATCGCCGCGCTGGCCTCGCTGTTGATCCTGCTCGTGCTCGCCTCGCCGATTCTGGCGCTGCGCCTCGGGTCGGCCGACGCCGGGACCGACGCCAAGAGCACGACGACGCGCCAGGCCTACGACCTGCTCGCGAAGGGCTTCGGTCCAGGCTTCAACGGCCCGATGCAGATCGTCGCGAAGCTGCCGTCGGCAGGCGATCGTGGCGTCGGTGTGACGCTGCGCTCCGGCTTCATTGGCCTGCCGGACGTCGCCGCGGTGGGGCCCGCGGTCTACAGCCCCAACGGCAGCGTCGCGGTGATCAACGTGTTCCCGAAGACCTCGCCCCAGGCGGCCGCGACCACGACGCTGCTGAACCGGCTGCGCGACAACGTGATTCCGCCGCTCGAGCACAGCACGAAGGCCGCCGTCTACGTGGGCGGGACGACGGCGCTGTTTGCCGACTTCAGCAGCCTGTTGTCGAGCAAGCTGCCGCTGTTCATCGGTGCCGTGGTGCTGATCTCGGCGCTCCTTCTGCTCGTGGTGTTCCGGTCGCTGTTCGTCGCGGTCAAGGCGATCGCGATGAATCTGCTGAGCGTGGCCGCGGCGTTCGGTGTGGTCGTCGCCGTCTTCCAGTGGGGCTGGCTCGGCGGGGTGATTGGGATCTCCACGACGTCGCCGATTGCGGCGTTCCTGCCGGTGATGGTGTTCGCCATCGTCTTCGGCCTGTCGATGGACTACGAGGTGTTCCTGATGTCGCGGATGCACGAGGAGTGGGAGCGCACCGGCGACGCCGCTCACGCGATGCGCCACGGTCTCGCGGCCACCGGCCGCGTGATCACCGCGGCCGCCGCGATCATGGTCTGCGTGTTCGGCTCCTTCATCCTCGGCGACAGCGTGACGATCAAGCTGTTCGGCGTCGGGCTCGCCTCGGCGGTGTTCCTGGACGCCTTCCTGATTCGCATGGTTCTGGTGCCGGCGCTGATGGAGTTGATGGGCCCGCGGGCGTGGTGGCTGCCGCGAGCTCTCGATCGCAGGCTGCCGCGGCTGAACGTCGATCCTGCGCTGCACGAGGCGGCGGCCGAGCCGGCGTAGCCGGCGGCGCGGCGAGCCAGGGACCGGCGGATTTGCGGCGCGTCCGGCGTGAGCGCGTCCGGCGCGCCGCGCGCGCTCAGCAGCGGGCGTACATCGTGAAGTCGCCGTTCGCGGCGAGCACGGCGTAGTGACGGCGCTCGAACGAGCGCAATGGGTGGCTGATGTCTTGGAAGAAGCTCGAGGCGACCCCGTGTGTGGCCTCGATCACGACGCCGCGGTCGGGTACCCCGGAGTCGACCACTCTGAGCGTTGTCGGGTCGCGGTGGAGGTCGAAGGCGAGGATCGGGACGATCCGCCAATCGGCGCTGACCGGCGAGCAGCGGGCGAGTACGGTGCGCACGCCGGCGGGCGCCACCAGTTGGGCGAGGGCGTGCTCCGCCGCCGTCTCGTGCGAGAGCCCGGCCCGGTCGTGGTCGATGTCGCGCAGGTTGGCTGGCACGTCGACGACGGCGGCGATCCCGACCACGACCGCAGCGGCCGCCCAGGCCCATTTGAGCCTGCCGGAAGCCAGGCGCCAGGGGCCGACGAGGAAGTAGGCGAAGAAGATCGCCGCGTAGCAGAGCAGTGGGAGCGCATAGCGCTGGTCCAGCGGAAGCGTGACCGCGCCGAGCGCGACGAAGCTTGCGGCGCTGAGCACCAGGGCGCCGGTGAGGACGCCCGGAAGGTGGCGCGTCCGCAGGTTGATGAGGACCCCGCACCCCGCTCCGACGAGCACCGGGCGGCGCAGGTTGCCCGTGAACACCGCCAGTGGCATGTGCGGCGCCGTTGCAAGCCCGGTCGGGCGGGATGTGGAGGCCGTGGCGTGCTGTTTGTAGGTGAGCGAGTAGAGCGGGTCGCCGGTCAGCACCAGGTCGCCACTCGCCCACAGCAGCGGTCCGATCGCGGCGAGGGCCGCGAGGCGGATCCGGCTGCGGGCGTCGGCGCGCGGCGCGAGGTAGCACCAGTAAGCGGCCGAGAGAACCCAAGCTTCGGGACGGAACAGGCCGGCGATCGCGAGCGCCACGAGCGGCCCGGTGCCCCGGCGCGGCCGCGATGCCTCGAGCGCGAGCGCTGCCAGCACGGCGGCGGCACTCGGAAGGTCCGACGCGGTCGCCGCGCCGCGCGGGATCGGCGCCCAGGCGCCCCTAGCGCGTCGAGTAGATCACCAGCGAGCCGGTCAGCAGGTGATCGTTGGCGTCGCCGGTCGGCTCGATGAGATGGCCGTCGACGACGATCGGGCTGTTCCAGTGCCCTGAGGCGGCGGCGAGCGTGGTGATCGCGTGTCCGCTCGTGGGCTGATAGGCGGTAATGGCGCCACCGGAGGGGTTGTAGACGTAGAGCAGGCCCCCGGCGACGATCGGGCTGCTCCCCGGCGTGGAGTTCTGCCAGAGCGGATGCAGGCCGTGGCCTGACACCCGATAGGCGCTTGTGCCGCCGCCATCGGCCACGAACAGGAGGCGCCGCCATACGGCCGGCGTGGTGAACACCTGCTGACCGCCGGGCGTGGATAGCGTTTGCAGCTGGCCGCCCGTGCGGGGGCGCGATCCCGGCGGGTACCCGTCCAGGGCCGCGAGCTTGAGCACGCGCTGGAGCCCATCCTTGCCGGCGATCCAGACGAGGTTGCCTGGCAGCAGCGCGGGTGAGCCCGAGCCCAGGTCGAGGTCGCCGGTGTTCAGCCTCGCCTGGTCGGTCGGCGTGTACACCTGGCGGAGCTTCAGGTCGGGCAGCGTCAGCTCGATCACGCTGTCGCCAAAGTCGGTCGTGCCGTTGTAGGGAGCGTTGCCGGTCGCGATCAGCACCCGCTTGGCGCCCGGTTCGACGACCGGGCCGGCGCGCGAGAGGATCGCCGAGTCGCTCGCCGAGCAGGTCGCGGGGTTGATGATCCTCGCCCGGTTCGCGCACAGGGTGTTGAAGACGTGCTCGATGCGCCCGCTCGCGAGCGAGACTGCGACGATGTGGCCGACGTAGGGCGGTGCGTCGCCGTAGTAGCCGCCGGTGGTGGCGAGCAGGTCGTCGCCCGCGATGTTCAGCGACGCGGTCAGCTTCTCGGTGTGGGGCGCCGGCGTGATCCGTGCCGGCCAACCGGCTTGCTCGCGGCCGCCCGCGAGCGAGAGCTTGTGCACGAGCCCGTTGGGCGAGGCGGCGTAGACGTAAGTGTGTGACGCGTCGACGATCGGGCTGGCGGTCGTGATCTGAGCGCTGCCCCGCCAGGCGGCGATCCCGGGCGGCACGAAGCGCCACAGGATGCGCCCGCTGTCGGCGTCGATGGCGAGCGTGATGCCGTATTCGGTGGTGACGATCGCCACGTTGTGGCGTGCTCCGCCCACGCTCGCCTGGTGCACGTAGATCGCCGAGCTGTCAACGGTTCCCGGCAGTGCGACGGTGCGCAGGTGCAGATGGCCGACATTGGCCGCGGTGATACCGGTCGTCTCGTCGGTCGCATCCGTGCGCTGGGGGTTCAGGCCGAACTCGGGCCAGTCGCTCAGCCGGGGCGTCGTTGCGACGGAGGCGCGGCTGGACGCGAGCGCGTACCCGCTGGCGCTGAGCGCGGCGAGGACGCAGCTGAGCGCGACGATCAGGCTCACGCGGCGCGGCACTGTCAAAGCGTAGAGCTCAGCGCAGGCTGGTGGGGGGGACCGTCAGCGAAATCGTACTTCCGTTGACCGTGCCGACCATCGGGACCTGCACCTGGGTGCTGGCGCCGGCGGCGAGCCCGGGCACGATGCCGCGGCCGGCCCCTACGACCCGCCCGCCCGACAGCGCGACGGCGTAGATCGGGAGCTGGCTCTGCGCTATCGCCGAGCGGTTCTCGACGATGACGCTGACGTGCGGTCCGGGGAAGCTGTTGCTCGCGCGGATGTCCTTTGTCGTGATCGCGGGCACCGTCGCCGGCGCGCTCTGCGTCGAGGCGCCGATCGTGGCGCTGACGGTCTTGGGCACGCCGCCGGAGGCCAGCAGGTCGTTGTCAACCCACCAGGCCGTGGCGTGCGCAGGCAGCAGCGCGAGCTGCTGGATCGAGGGCTCGATCCCTTTCGTGTCGTTGCGATAGACGGAGCGGCCCTGCGCATCGACCACGTCGACCAGCACCGGGAAGTCGGTCTGCGCCTGCGAGCCGGTGTTGGTGAGCTCGAGCGCGACCGCCGTCTCGCCGCCGGAGGAAAGGAGCGCCGTCTCACTGACGCGCACGTCTCGGTTGACGGCGCCGAGTTTCGTCGTGCTCGCAATCGCGTTCTGGTGCCCGAGCCGGAGGGCGATCTTGGCGCTGCGCTCCTGCGTGGTCTCGCAACCGGCCGCGCCGATCAGGATCGTCCCGGCCGCCGCGAGCGCCGCGGCCGCGCGCATCATCCGAAGGCGCCGGCGATGTACTCGCGCGTGCGTTCTTCGCGTGGCGCTTCGAACAGCTGGCCGGCGTCGCCAAGCTCGACGAGATCGCCGAGGTACATGAACGCGACGCGGTCGGCGACGCGGCGCGCCTGCTGCAGGTTGTGGGTGACGATGACGATCGCCAAATCGCTGCGGAGCTGGAGGATCAAGTCCTCGATCACGGCGGTCGAGCGGGGGTCGAGCGCCGAGCAGGGCTCGTCCATCAGCAGGATCTCCGGGTTGTTGGCGATCGCCCGCGCGATGCACAGCCGCTGCTGCTGACCGCCGGAGAGCCGCAGCGCAGGGCGGTCGAGGTTATTGCGGACCTCCTCGTAGAGGCCCGCTCGCTGGAGTGCCTGCTTCACGAGCGGCTCTAGCTCGCGCCGCCGCGGGCGCCGGCGCGACTGTTCGCGCAGCGCGAACGCGACGTTGTCGAAGATCGACATCGGAAAGGGGTTGGGCTGCTGGAAGACCATCGAGACCCGCGTGCGCAGCTTGGTGTCCTCGAGCTCGTGGATGTCGTCGCCGTCGAGCGTGATCGTGCCGCTGTGACTGGCGTTCGGCGTCAGCTCGGTGAGGCGGTTGAGCGTCCGCAGCAGAGTGGTCTTGCCACAGCCCGACGGGCCGATCAGCGCGAGCACCTCGCCCTGGTGGATCGACAGCGAAGCCTGCTTGACCGCCGCGGCGCCGTCGTAGAACACGCTGATGTCGTGCAGCCGCATGCGCTCAGGACCGGTGAGCGAGCTGACCGCGCGTAGGGGGGCTGATGTCATGGGGTCAAGAGCCGGCGGATCAAACACCAGCTGATTGATCGACATTGTGCCATTCTCGCGTACTTTGGCCTGCGGCGCAAGTGTGCAGGGCGATTGGAGGTGGGTTTTCTCGGCGCTCATCTGGCCATCCGGCCGCTGTTCAGCGACGAGCCGGCGCCGATGCGCGAGATTCTCGCGACAGCCCAGTTCAGCACGAGCACGATCAGCAGCAGCACAAAGGCCGCCGCGTAGGCCTTCTGCGGAGCGTTGCCCTCGCCGGCAGGCGAGTTGAAGAAGATGTAGCTGGTCAGCGTCGAGCCGGTACCGCGCAGGAAACCGAGCAGCGGGACGCTGTTCTGCGGGCTGTTCTGCAGCGTCGCCCCGAGCAGCAGCACGATGATCGCGGTGCTGCCGACGATCCGGCCCAGGCCGAGTGTGGCGCCGGTTGCAATATCAGGGCGCAGGCTCGGCATCAGCACGCGCCGGATCGTCGCGGCACGGGTCTTGCCAAGCGCGAAGGAGGCCTCGCGCATGTGACGCGGGATGGCCCGCAACCCGTTGCGGGTCGCCGTGTAGGTCAGCGGCAGCGCGAGCAGCGACATCATGATCCCGGCCGCCAGGAAGGAGCGCCCGTACACCCCGCCGCCGCTGGCGCGGAACGAGAACGGCGCCAAGATGCCGATCTGAAAGAAGGCGAGCCCGAAAATCGCGATCACGATGTCCGGCGTCCCGGCGATCATCTCGATGCTCGTCTCGACCACCGCGGCGAGCCAGCGTGGGCGGCCGTACTCGACGACCCAGACCGCCGTCAGCACGGCGAGCGGCGTTGCGATCAGCGTGCCCAGTAGCGCCATCGTCATCGTCCCGATCAGCGGGTCGAGGAACCCGCCTGAATGCGCCTGGTTGACGGCGGGGCTCGGACTCGTCACGAGCAGCTTGGGGTCCAGATACTGCAGACCCTCGATCGCGAGAAAGATGACGATCGCGCCTGCCACCAGGCACAGGCCGAGGCCCGCGAGCCAGGCGAGCGCGAAGATCAGCTGGTCTGTGCGGCGCCAGCCGCGCACCGACGAGCGCCGGCCGCGCCGGCGGGGGGGTGCGACAGGCGTCGGCGCGGACCGGGGCTCGGTCGCTGCCATCAGTTGCTCAGCTCGTACTTGCGAAGCGGGCGGCGCACGAGTCGCGAGGCGATCGAGAGCATGAACCCGGAGAACATCAGCAGCAACGCGAAGGCATAGATGCTCGAACGCAGTGCGGGCTCGCTGACGTTTTCGGACTGGTCGATGATCTCCGACGCCAGTGAGCGCAGCGGCTCAAACAGGAAGATCAGGCCGTCCTGCGGCTTGGGCGTGAACGCGTTGCCGCCGGACACCATGTCGATGACGATCGCCTCGCCAATCGCGCGTGCCGTGGCCAGCGCGGCGGCGGCGACGACCGCCGGGCGCACCGCGCGCAGCGACACGGCGATCGTGGCTCGCAGCGGATTGAGGCCGAGGGCGACGGCGCCCTCGTGCCACGAGCGCGGCACCGAGCCGAGCGCGTCGGTGATCAGCGCGGTCATGATCGGCGTGATCATCACCGTGAGGATCACGACGGACACCAGCAGGCCGGCCCCGGTGAGCTGGACAACGTTCTGCACGGAAGCCTTCTCGCCGGCCGTGACCAGATGGTTCCCCACGAACGGCACGAGCACCAGGATGCCGATCAGCCCGTAGACCACCGAGGGAATGGACGCCAGCAGGCGTATCACGGGTGTCATCACCCGCTGCACGCTTCGCGGGGCGAAGTCGACGATGAAGATCGCCGTCAGCAGCGAGACGGCCAAGCCGAAGATCACGGCGAAACCGGCGGTCAGCAGCGTCCCGTAGATCAGCGGCCACGCCCGCAGGAAATAGACGGAGGCGGGCGGGTGGGCGCTGGTGTTGACCATCGCGTTGACCTGCGAGTCCAGGCTTCCGCCGCCTCCGAGCCACGCGAGACCATCGTGGGAGAACGTCGGCCACGCCCGCTCCGCCACGAACACCACCATCAGCACGATCGCGATCGCGGTCAGACACGCGACCGCGCCGAGCACCCGCTCGGCGCGGTCGTCACTCCACGGGCGTCGGAGCCGTTCGAGCACGGCACGCAGCTAGCCTTGGACGGCCGGCTCGACCTTGCCCAGTGGGATCCAATTGGTCTCGATGATCTTCTTCGCGGCTGCGCTGGTCTGAATCCAGTAGATGAAGTTCTCCACCTTCCCGGATGCCTTGCCCTTCGTGACCTCGTAGAAGTCCGACACGCCGGGATAGGTGCCGGACACGACGTTGGCGACGTTGCAGCCGACGCCGTTGTAGGCCGCCGCGTTGAGGCCCTTCGTCAGCGCGAAGTAGTCGGAGTTGAACCCGATCGCGTTGGGATCGTGCTCGACCGCGTTCTGCATCAGACCCTCACTTGCCTCCTGCGTGGCGACCGAAGACACCTTGCTGCCGCCCAGCAGCGTGTTCTGGAAGGTCGTCAGCACGCCGGCGACCGACGTGCGGCTGTAGACGTCGATCGTTCCGGTGGCCGTGGCGCCGGAGACCTGGCTCCAGCTGCGGACCTTGCCCGTGAAGATCTGCGCCACCTGCGCCGCGGTGAGGCTCGAGATCGGGTTGCCGGGGTTTGTGACGACGCAGACGAAGTACTTGGCGATCGGGTAGAAGACGAGCCCCGTCGGGTCGGTTGCCGCCGGCGCCCGCGAGGAGTCGCCGATGCTGACCCGGCCGGCGGCGGCGTCCGAGATGCCGACGCTGGCGCCACCCTGGGAGACCTTGAACTTCACGCTGGAGCCCCTGATGCTGTGGTACTTGGCGGTCAGCAGCTCGATCAGAGGGAAGGATGCGGTTGCGCCTGAGATCGAGATCGTGGTCGCCGCGTAGGCGAGCGCCGGCACGACCGCCAGGGCGGTGGTCACTGCGATTACGACGATGAGGCGACGGCGGGGTCTGCGCATCTGCGGTGGAGCTCCGTTTCGATGGTTTGCTTTGGCCACTGCGAAGCGCAAATCCTAGCAGGATCTTCACTATGACGATCTGGTTTAGGTCGTTTGCGGTAGGCTGCGCGTACCGCGTACCGTCAGCGGATCGGCAGCCTCGCTCAACGATCGACATACCCAC
>PMKB01000167.1 GCA_003157595.1 Solirubrobacterales bacterium | reverse complement strand
TGCCGCAACCGCTGGGGCCGATCACGGCGACGAACTCGCCCGGCTGCGCCACCAGGTCGACGCCGTCGAGGGTGAGCAGCGGCTCCTGTCCGGCGAGTTCGAAGGTCTTGGTGAGCGCGCGGACCTCGAGCCGTGCGGCGGCGCTTCGCTGCGGCGTCGTGCTCACCATCGCGTGTCGGTCTGCGACGGCGGCCGCCAGCGGATGACGGCCCGCTCGAGCGCGTTGACGACCCCGAACAACACCAGCGTCAGCAGCGCGGTCACGATCACCGCGCCGAACACGAGGTCGGCGTTGAAGTATTCGCTGGCGGCCTTCATGTAGTAGCCGAGCCCCTGCGTCGCTCCGACGTACTCGGCGAAGATCGCCGACACGAAGGAGAAGGTCACTCCGACCTTGAGGCCGGTGAAGAACTGCGGCAGCGCGCTCGGCAATCGCACGCGCCACAGCAGCTGTGCTCGGCTTGCGCCCATCGTGCGCAGCAGGTCCATCGTTTCGATGTCGGTCGAGCCGAGGCCCTGGATCGTGCCGACGGCGATCGCGAAGAAAGTGAACAGCGCGACGAGCACGACCTTCGGCGCCGGGCCGAAGCCGAACCAGATGATCACCAGCGGCGCGAGCGCGATCAGCGGGATCGTCTGCGATACGACCATCAGCGGGTAGATGCTGCGTCGCACCGCCCGCGACCAGTCGACGGCGATTGCCAGCAGCACGCCGCAGACGATCGCGATCGCGAGACCGGGGAGCACCTCTTCGGTCGTCGTCCACATCGCCGGTGCCAGCTCCGCGCGGTCGCGCCAGGTGTTGGTGACGACATACCAGGGACCGGGCAGCGACAGGCTTGCGTGCACCGCGTTGGCGACCAGGTCCCACCCGAGCACGATCACCGCGACCGCCAGCGCCGGCGGCCAGGCGCTGCGCAGGAGCCGGCGGACCGCCGCCTTCATCTCAGCCGGCCGGCAGCAGCGTGTTCGTGTAGAGCTCGCTCATCGGCGGTGAGCTCTTGATCACGTGCGCGTTCGCGAGGATCTTCTCCAGGCCGGCGTAGTCGGCGTCGCTCTCCGGTCCCCACGTGCCGGCCGGGTCGAGGAAGTGCGGTGCCGTCGCGGTGCCGGTGGCGTCGATGATCCTGGTCGCATTGGCGAGCGCTGTCTGGTTGTCGGCGATCAGGATCTGCTCCGCGGCCGCGGGGTGGGCCGCCGCGAACTCGTAGCCCTCGGCCAGCGCCTTCAGCGCCCGCGCGAGGATCGGCCCGCGCGCCGCGATGTCCTTGTCGCTCGCCACATAGACCGCGTTGGGATAGTTGCCGGCGGCCCCGAGGTAGCGGCTGTAGGGGAAGGTCCGGAGCTTGATCCCCTGCAGTTCGGCGGTCACGTCGTCGATGCCACCGAAGACTGCCGTGTAGTCGATCCGGTGGGCGGCGAGCGCGGTGATCACGTCGGCGTTGAGGATCACCTGCTTGAACGCCGGCTTCTTGACGCCGTCGGCGCGCAGGATGGCCGTGACGAGCGGCGGGTCGCTCGCGATGCCGAAGCCGCCGTAGAGCTTGCCGTTCAGCTGGGCGGGGCGGGTGTAGTTCGAGGAGGCGAGCACGGCCAGCGCAGTCGTGTTGTCGCTGACCAGCGCTCCGACGGCCCTGTAATGCAGGCCGGTCGAGTTGTTGATGATGACGTCCGGCGGATAGCTGATCCCGAGGTCCGTCTGTCCGGCCTGGATCAGCTGCTCGGCGGAGGCGTTGGCGTAGGGCAGGATCACCGGCTTGATGTGCTCGGCGGCGAAGTAGCCCTTGCTGATCGCCACGTAGATGCCCAGGTAGTTGACGTTGGGGGTGTAGTCGAGCGCGATCTTGACGGTCGCGAGCGAGCTGGGGGCGACGGGCGGGGTACCGGTGGCGCGCGCGCTCGGTGCCTGCGAGGAGATCGAGGCGTAGGCGACGATCGCGGCGACGGCGACGATCAGGGCCGCGGCGAGCGGTGCGCGCCGGCGGCGCGCCCGCGGGTCGGCGAAACGGCGAACGGCGGTGCGGATGGGCAGGAACATCGCTCTCCCTTCGCTGGTATGAGCCAGATCAGGTTCGTCGGGTCGGCGCGACGTTGCGCCCTCTCAGCCCCTCGAGGGACTCCCCGGATTGCGGATATGGACCGGCCCTGACGATACCTCGCGCCGGCGGTCCGGTCAACGTGGCGCCGGGCTGGCACGATGAGCTAGTCTGACACCGTATGCGGTGTAGTCCCAACGCACAGGTGCTGCTGCGCGAAGCGCGGCTTCGCCAGGGCGTCAGCCAGCGAGCGCTCGCGCTGCGCGCGAGGACCAGCCAGGATGCGATCAGCCGAATCGAGCGGGGCGTCGAGTCCCCGACGCTCGAACGGCTCAGCCAGCTGCTGCTGGTGCTCGGTCAGCGCCTGCAGCTGAGCACCGCCGCAGCGGGCGAGGCTGAGCGCGGTGGCCCGCTCACGCCGCGCGAGCGCCTGCACGAAGCGGCATCGTGGAACCTCGCCGCGACCAAGCTTGAGCTCGCCGGCGCGCAGGCCCGCAAGGCCGGCCATCCCGCGACGCGTCACTCAGGCGCGTGAGCGACGCGCCGCAGCGCGCGCTGGACCTGCGCGAGCTCTTCGCCGCGCTGGCCGAGCACGGCGTCGACTATCTGGTGATCGGCGGTGTTGCCGCGCAGGTGCACGGACGCCGGCGAACGACGATGGACCTCGACGTCACACCCGCCCCCGACGCGGACAACTTCGACCGGCTCGCGGCTGCGCTGCGCGCCCTCGATGCGCACCCGGTCGAGCTCGGTCACGGCGCCCCGACACCCACGGCCGAGCAGCTGGCGCTCGCGGCGGTCGTGCCCCCGCTCGCCACGCGAGGCGGCGAGCTGCACATCCTCAACGAGGTGCCGGGAGCCGCCCCCTACGCCGAGATGCGCGGGCGTTCACTCACGACCGACCTCGACGGCATCGCCGTGCGCATCGTCGGCGTCGACGACCTGATCCGGATGAAGCAGACCGCCGGACGGCCGAGCGATATCGAGGACATCGCGGCGATCGCGAACATCGCCCGACGCGAAGGCGCCGACGCAGGCCGCTCGCGCTGACGCAGCCAGGGCCGGCGGGGCTCCGATCCCGTGCGCCGCAGCGGCGCCCCCGCGCGGCGCTCGGCGTGCGAATGCCGCGAAAACACTGGACAACCCCAATAAATCTGCTACGATCCCACTTAGATTTCAATGCAGCCAGATCGCTTCACAATTCGTGCCCAGGAGGCCCTCGCCGAGGCGGTTCGCCTCGCCCAGGCGGCGGGAAACCCGCAGGTCACCCCCGCGCACGTGCTCCAGGCGCTGCTGGCGGACCCTGACGGCATCGCGCTCTCGCTGCTGCGCAAGCTGGGCGCCGATCCGGCCTCGATCCGCGACGCGCTGAGCGCCTCGCTTGACGCGCTGCCGGTGCTCGGCGGCGCGGCGGCCGAAGCGCCGCCGATCGCCTCGGAGCTGGCGGCGGTGCTGAACGGCGCCGACAGCGAGGCGCGCAAGCTGACCGATGACTACGTGTCGACCGAGCACCTGCTGCTGGCGCTGAGCGCGCACCCGGGCCGGGCCGGTGACGCCCTGCGCGGTGCCGGAGTCACGCACGAGCGACTGCGCGCGGCGCTCTCTGAGGTGCGCGGCTCCCACCGCGTCAGCGACCGCAGCCCCGAGGAGCGCTATCAGGCGCTCGAGCGCTTCGGGCGCGATCTGACCGCCGAGGCGGCGGAGGGCAAGCTCGACCCGGTGATCGGGCGTGACTCGGCGATTCGGCGCGTAATCCAGATCCTCGCGCGCAGGACCAAGAACAACCCGGTGCTGATCGGGGAGCCGGG
>PMKB01000078.1 GCA_003157595.1 Solirubrobacterales bacterium | reverse complement strand
GTCACCGAGTCGTTGACGTTGATCGCCGGGAACAGCAGCTCGCCGGACTCGGCGAGCTGGTAGAGGCGATGGACGCCCGTGGTCGTCTCCTCGGTCACGCCCAGGACGGCGGCCGCGAGGTTGCTGAAGCGCTGCGGATCGGCTTCCAGCGAGCGCGCCAGCAGGGCGAGGATCAGGCGGAACTCCTCGTTCTCGGCGCTCTCCGGCCCCGGCACGGCGCCGGCGCGTTCGAACTCGACGCCCTTGTGCACGAGCATCGTCGCGTCACCGCCGTCGTCGAGGATCATGTTCGGACCGCCGCCGTCGGGGAAGCGCAGGGCGCGGTCGGTGCACCACCAGTACTCCTCGAGCGTCTCCCCCTTCCACGCGAACACCGGCACGCCGGTCACGGCGATCGCCGCGGCGGCGTGATCCTGGGTCGAGAAGATGTTGCACGAGCACCAGCGCACGTCCGCCCCGAGCGCGGCGAGCGTCTCGATCAGCACGGCCGTCTGGATCGTCATGTGCAGGGAGCCGGTGATCCGGGCGCCCTTCAGCGGCTGGGCGTCCCGGAACTCCGCCCTGATCGACATCAGGCCGGGCATCTCGTGCTCGGCCAGGCGGATCTCGTTGCGGCCGAACTCGGCAAGCGAGAGGTCCGCGACCTTGAAGTCCTCGGCGGTGAGCGTGGCTGGTGCGGTCATGCGGCCTCCAGTAGATCGTGGGTGTCGGCGGCGGCGGCGATCAACGCCTGGTGCTTCTCCTGCTCCCAACGCAGCCAGTCGCCGGCCGCGACATGCTCGGGCCGCGCCGGCTCGGTCTCGAACCATTCCTCGACGGCGCCGCGCAGCCGCTCGTCGCCACGCAGACGGCGCGCAAAGCCCAGCTCGGCGAGCCCGACGTCAAAGCGGGCGAGCAGTTCGCGCAGCGTGCGCAGGCGCTGCAGCTGCGCGGGACCGTAGAGGCGGTAACCGCCGGGCGAGCGAGGAAGCTCGAGCAGCCCGGACCCTTCGATGTAGCGCAGCATGCGCGGCGACCAGCCGCTGGTCCGCGCCGCCTCGTTGATCGTCAATGCCTCCATCGCGCGTCGCGAACCCTACCATACATATGTCAAGGTTGTGGTCGTGGTTCGGATCGGCGCATGCGCCGATCCGTCGGGGGGCGCATGCGCCCCCCGACGGGCTGGTGCATGCACCAGCCCGAAAAACACCCCACCGGCTCAGGCGGGCGCCACGACCTCGATCCAGTCAAGCGAATGCCCGCACAGCGACTGCGCGTGGGCCGGTGAGACCTCGACGTAGTGCATCTGCGAGGCCGGCGGCGAGAGCGCGATCGCAAACAGCGAGGTGTAGTAATCGCTGTCGGCGCTCCCGGGCGAGAGGTTGGAGTTCGGATAGGTGACGGTGATCGTGTGCCTGCCGGGCTTGAGCGTCAGCGGCGAGCCGATCCGGTTGTAGGCCCCTGGCGGGTTCAGCTGGTCGGCCACGGCGCCGATCCGGCGACCGTCGAGCACGACCACGAAGCCGCGGATGAAGCTCCCCCCGAGCCAGAGCTGGTAGTCGCGTGCCGGATGGGGGATCACGATGTGCGCGGTCGCGGTCGCGCCGGCGGCGGTCGGCGTCAGCGTGCCGCTGGACGGATCGGATTCCCAACCGCCCGCCCACTGCGTGTCGGTGCCGCGCACGACGATCGGGTTGGAGCGCTCGTAGGCGAGCAGCTCACCGCCGTCGGACGCCGCCCTCGAGGCGAGCGTGTGGACCTCGCTGCAGGCCGGCACGCCGGCCGGGGCGATCGGGCACAGCGGGGAGTCCGTCGGGGTGACGTTGGAGGCCATGCCGCAGTAGGCGTCGTTGAGCGTGTCCCCCAGTGGCTCATGCACGATGACCCGCTCGGTCCGCTGCACCGGCTGCTGCCACAGCTGGTAGTAGGGGCCGCTCCACACCGGCGAGCGGCCGTAGATCGACGGCGGGCGGCTCTCGGTCGGCCCGATCCTGATCACCAGCGAGCGGTAGGGCGCGAGCGTGCCGATGCCGAAGGCGTCGATGTTGGCCCACGCCGAGTCGGTCAGCAGTGCGTTGCCGAGCGTCGGCAGATTGGCCGGCCGGTACTCGGCCGGCTCGATCGGTGCCGCGTCGCGCAGGAAGTGGCGGTCCGCGTAGATCTCGTACTCGTTGATGAAGGTCGGCCCCTTGCCCGCGATCAGCGTGCTGATCGTCTGGAACTCGGAGAGGCGCGCGCGGGGAGCGAGCGTGACGTTGTGGTACTGCAGGTAGTTCGACCACAGCACACCCCCGGCGATCGCGCCCAGCAGCAGCACGCCGGCGATCACGCCGATCACCCGGCGGGCGTTGAAGAGGATCGCCCCGCCCGTCATCCCGGCCAGCAACACGGCCGGCGAGGAGATCGCAAGCGACTTGCCCATCACCCACGGCACGCTGCCGAGCAGCGAGAGCACGGCGATCGAGGTGAGCGCCACGCCGACATAGAGCGCCAGCGCCAGGTTGCGCCGCCGCAGCGTCCAGCCGAGCGCGAACAGCGCGCCCGCGAAGACCAGATAGATCAGCACGTGGTTGACCAGCGACGGCGGTGGCGAGGGGAAGCTGCGGAAGTCGCCGTCGATCCAGATCCCTGCGAGCTGGATCGCGCGCAGCGCCGAGGTCAGGTTGCCGTAGGCGGTGGCGTGGTTGGAGCTGAGGGCCGCCGATGAGCTGCTGACCGAGGAGAACGCGCTGTTGGCGCGCAGGTATGGGGACAGCGTCGGCCACGCCGGCAGTGCGAGCACCGCCGTGAGTGGGACCGCGACGAGCGCGCCGATGAACAGGCGGGCGCCGTGGCGCCAGCGCCACGCCAGCACGCCGCACAGGACGAGCGCCACCGAGCCCACGTAGACCACGACGCCCGGCCCGAGCGTCACGATCAGCGCCGCTCCGGCGACCGCGACCGGCACCATCGCACGAGCCCTCGGGTGTTCGGCCGCGAGCAGCCTTGCGGTCGCGGCGATCCCGAGCCCGAACAGGAACGCGGCTGTCAGCTCCTTGATCCCGCCCCAGGCGGCGTAGCCGAACAGCAGCGCCGACTGGGCGGCGATGAAGGCCGCGAACGCGCGCAGCCAGGCGCTGTGCACGACCGGCGCGAGCAGCTCCCAGCAGCACAGCGCGAGCGCGCTCGCGCACACGGCGAGGTAGGGCTGGAAGATCCAGGCCGAGTCGATGCCGGTGATCCAGTGGCCGACGCCCGCCAGCATGAACGCGCCGGAGGGGTAGCCGGAACTGGTCAGGTTGGTGTAGAGCAGCAGCTCGTAGGTCGAGCTCGGCAGCGTCGAGAGCGAGCGGCCGTGGCTGAGGAATTGGTCTACGAAGCCCAGCCAGGTGGCGGTGTCGTCGAGCCGGACGTAGCCGAGGAATGTCGCCTCGCCGCTGAGGATCACCGGCGCGCCGTAGACCAGCAGCACGCCGAGCGCCGCGACGAGCGCCGCCGGCGCCAGCTTCGCTCGTCCCCAGGCGCGGGCCAGGCCGACCGCCGCGCCGCCAGCCACGACCGGGGCCGCCGCCGGCGCGCTGAAGGAGAACATCGTGAAGATCCCGGCGGCGACGATCGCGGCCGCGAGGCCG
>PMKB01000150.1 GCA_003157595.1 Solirubrobacterales bacterium | reverse complement strand
CCCACCCACGTCCGGTTCGCGCAAGCCTTGGTTCGCGCCCGACAACGCTGGCCCGACCGAAAGCCGGGACCGCACTCGCGACGGCCGGATCGACCGCGGTCGGCCATGGCGCCCGCTCGGGCGGCTCACCCAGAGGGCATAGAGTTACCCGGCGCCCGTGATCGACCTTCACTGCCACGTGCTTGCGGGAATCGACGACGGCCCACAGACGATCGAGGACTCGCTGGCGCTCGCCCGCGCCGCCGCCGCCGCCGGCACGCGGACGATCGTCGCGACGCCGCACGTGAGCTGGGAGTACCGAAACCGGGCGCAGGCGATCGCCGGCCTGGTCGAAGCGCTCAACCGCCGTCTGCGCGGTGACGGCGTCGCGCTCGAGATCCGTCCGGGGGCGGAGATCGCGATGACCCGCGTCGGCGACATCGAGCCGGACGAGCTCGCGCGCCTGACGCTCGGCGGCGGCGGCTGGCTGCTGATCGAGCCGCCGTTCACGCTCGTCGCCTCCGGCCTTGATCTGCTGATCGCGGACCTCCAGCAACGCGGGCATCGCGTCGTGCTCGCGCACCCGGAGCGCTGCCCGGCCTTTCACGCCGACCGCTCGATGCTCGAGCGGCTCGTCGGCTCCGGTGTGCTCGGGTCGCTGACGGCGGGGTCGCTGGACGGCAAGTTCGGCGCGCCGGTACGGCGCTTCGCGCTCGAGCTGGTGAGCGACGGGCTGGTTCACAACGTCGCCTCCGACGCCCATGACGAGAGCCGGCGCCCGCCGACGATCGCAGCGGAGCTCAAGCGTGCCGGTCTTGCGCCGTTGGCGCAGTGGCTGACCGAGTTGGTGCCGGCGGCGATCCTCGACGGCGGCGAGATCCCGCCGCGGCCGGAGGTTCAGTCCTCCGGGCGCCGGCGTCCGCGCTGGCTCGGCGGCCGGGGTTGAGGGCACGCGCGGCTCAGCCGCGCGTCACGATCACTGCCCGCGACGGCGGGCGAGGTAGCCGACCGTCTCGATGATGATCTTGACGTCGGTCCACGGGGACCAGTTGGCGATGTAGAGATAGTCGATCTTAACCATCTCCTCAAACGGCACACGGGCCGCGCCGAGGGTCTGCCAGCGCCCGGTGATCCCGGGCGTCAGGTGCAGGCGGTGGCGGTCAAAGCCCGTCACGCGGCGGTCCTCGTCGAGCACCAGCGGGCGCGGGCCGACCAGGCTCATGTCGCCAGCCAGCACATTGAAGACCTGTGGCAACTCGTCCAGGCCGGTCCGGCGCAGCAGTCTGCCGACGCGCGTGATGCGCGGGTCGGCGTCGATCTTGAACAGGCCGTCGGCCGCCTCGTTGTGCCCGCGCAGCGAATCCTTGAGCGCGTCGGCGCCGTCGATCATGCTGCGGAACTTGAGCATCTGGAACGGCGCGCCGTCGCGGCCGACGCGGGTCTGGCGAAACAGCGCGGGGCCGTGGGAGTCGAGCTTGACGGCAATCGCGAGCAGCGCCATCAGCGGCGCCGAAAGCACCAGCACGATGGTTGCGCCGACCAGGTCAAACGCTCGCTTGAGCACCGCCGAAGAGCGGGTCAGGCCAAACCGCGGCACACCCATCAGCACGAGGCCGCCGACGTCGTCGAATACGACCGAGCCGCCGACTGCCGCGAGCATGCTCGGCAGCAGGCTGACCTGCAGGCCGGTCGCGTTGGCGGCGCGCACGATCCCCAGCGTCGCCGCCGGACTGGTCGCGTCGGTGTCGATGATGATGCGGTGGATGTGGTCGCGCTCGGCGATCTCGCGCAGCCTGACGTGGTCGCTCGAGATGTCCTCGGTCCCCACCATGCCGACCAGCTTCACGCGGGGGTAGCTGGCGAACTTCGACTCGAGCTGTCCAAACACGCTGCGCCGGCCGACCAGCAGGCAGCGCTCGGCCGGGGCGACGCGCCGCGCAATCTCCCTCGCGCTCGATCGCCCGACGACCAGCCCGACGGTCAGGAGCAGCCACAGCGCCAGCAGGCTCTTGGTGCTCGGGGCGCCGACCACCAGGAAGTGGCGCGCGAGCCAGAAAAGCAGCGCGGACATCGCAGCGAGATTGACCAGGCGCGGCAGCTCGTTGAGCGTCGAGTGCTCGATCACGAGCTCGTCCTTGTCGTACAGGCCGCCCATCTTCGCTGCCAACACAATCAGCGGCGCGAGCAGCAGATAGACCGGGCTCAGCGCATAGCCGCCGACGGCATCGATCGCGACGAACACGGCGGTCGCCGCGACCAGAACGTCGGCGCAGGCGAGCAGACGCCTGTAGATCCGCTCGCGGCGGCGCGCGTCGCGCACGGCCTCCGAGTCGGCGTTGACGACCACCCGGCGCGCAGCGCGGTCGCGGCGGCGAAGATCGCCCAGCTCCCCGAACGGATCGGTGCCCGGCGCCGTCGGCAAGGCGACGCCGGCCTCAGCGGACGCCTGCATCGCACGCTCAAGGCGCGGGAACGGGCGTCGCGCCAGCGTGGCGTCATCGACGAACGTCTCCGACGTCGCGAGCACGCGCTGGTGGCCGTTCGGGCCATCTGTGGAACGTCGCCGCCGCTGTGGCCGACCGGTGGTCGCTTCGGCGCTGCTCTCTGTGAATTCAAGCATCGTGCTTACCGTCGTTCCGTGGTCGCCGCGGATCGTCGCGGCCCTGCCTGTCCTATTACAACGCCTGCGTCTTTCAGTTACGTGCCCTTGCTGTTACTGCCCGGCGCTTCTCGGATTTTGCAAGGCAAACGGGCCCGATCGTAGGGCGACCTTAGCGCGTCGTGCGCGCCGCGGTCTTTGCCGTGTGTACAAAATTCGCAACCGAGCACTGCCACCTGGCGGCGCGTGCTCTTCGGGAAGAATCGTTGCACCCATGCGAGTGCCCTAACAGGGGAACGATCCGGTGGATCGGGCGCGAGATTTCACCCAATTGGGTGTACTAAAACCCACCCACTGGCAGGGTAGAAATCACCCCAAGTGTGCCCATGCGCACAGGTATGTCGCGAATAGAAAAGGCGACGTCCGGCGCGCCAAACGGCGCTGCCCGCGCTCGGCGCGCCGCCGTCAGGACGCCAAGACCGGTAGCTCGAGGGCGTTCTTGCCGAGCGCGTCTTCGCTGCCCGCGAGCGGGTAGGAGCCGCTGAAGCAGGCGTCGCAGTGGCGATCGCGCGAGCCGGAGACCGCCTCGTAGACGCCCTCCAGCGAGAGGTAGGCGAGCGAATCGCAGTGCAGCTCGGCCGCGACCTCCTCCACGGTGCGCCCGTGGGCGATCATCTCCTCGCGCGTCGACATGTCGATCCCGTAGTGGCATGGATGCTTGATCGGCGGCGCGGTGATCCGCAGATGGATCTCGGCGGCGCCGGCGTCGCGCAGCATCCGCACGATCTGGCGCGTCGTGTTGCCGCGCACGATCGAGTCGTCNNTGGACGTAGCGGTTCTTGACGAAGCCGTCGTCCTGGGGTAGTCCGCTGGCGCGGGCGTAGCCGCGCGCGGCCGGGTTGCCGGAGTCCGGCACGGGGATCACGAGGTCGGCGTCGGCGGGCGCTTCGCGGTAGAGGATCTCGCCCATCCGCCCGCGCACGACCTGCAGCGT
>PMKB01000221.1 GCA_003157595.1 Solirubrobacterales bacterium | reverse complement strand
ACGTCGCGCAGGATGTTGGTCAGCTGCAGCGCCACGCCGAGGTCGTCGGCGAGCTGGCCGGCGCGCTCATCGTCGCTGCCGTAGACCGCGACGCACAGGCGCCCGATCGAGCCGGCGACGCGACGGCAGTACACCACGAGCTCGTCGAAGCGCTCGTATTTGGCTCCCTCGACGTCCATTCGCACGCCCTCGATCAGGTCGAGGAAGGATTGACGGGGAAGCGGAAAGCGGCGCTCGGCGTCGAGCAGGCCGACCAGCACCANNGTCCACGCGCCTGGCGAACGCGTAGACCGCGAACAGCGCTTCGCGTTTGGGCGTGGGCAGCAGGCGCATGCCGTAGTAGAAGTTCGCAGCCTGGCGGCGGGTGATCTGCGCGCAGTGCCGGCGCGCCGCCTCACTCATCCGCCGGCGGCCCGGACGAGCACGCGGACGATCGCGCCGAGCTTACGCCGGCGCGTCGGGCGCGGGCTGAGCGCAAGCACCTCGTAGTCGGCGAGCGCGATCGCCTCCAGCGCGGCGCGTCCGCCACCGGCGTAGCCGGCGACTGCGAGCCGCGGCCAGCCGCGCAGGCTCGCCACGAGGGCGTCGCCTTCGCGGAAGAGGTTGGCCGTGCGTGTGGCCTCGAGCGCGAGCACGCGACGCAGGCGTTCGCCGACGCGCTCGGCGGCCAGGTCCTCGATCGTGCAGCCGTGGCGCACGAGATCCTCAAGCGGGAGGTACACCCTTCCGCGGGCGAGATCCTCGCGGATGTCCTGCCAGTGCTCGGTCAGCTGCAGTGCGGTGCAGACGGCGTTGGAGCGCGCGATGCGTTCGGGGCTTGCGGCGCCGAACACGCACAGCACCAGCTCGCCGACGGGGTCAGCCGAGAGGTGGCAGTAGTTCAGCAGGCCAGACCACGTTTCGTAGCTGTGGACGCGCTGGTCGACGCGGTTGGCCTCGATCAGCCGCTCGAACGGCTCGCGCGAGAGCTCGCAGGCGGCGATCGTCGGCGCGAGCGCGCGCAGCAGGGGGTGCGTGGCGGTGTCCGTGAAAGCCCGATCGAGCTCGGCCGAAAGCCAGTCAAGCGCCGCCAACCGATCGCCGGGGGCCTCGTCGCCGAGCTCGTCGACCAGTCGCGCGAAGCCGTAGATCGCCAGCAGATGCGTCCGCAGCCCCATCGGGAGCAGGCGCGACGCCACGGGAAAGTTCTCCGTTGCGGCGCGGGCCATGATCGGTTCGGGGCGGGAGGGTACGGACATCGGCATGACCCGCGGCGCTGCGGGTGTGTGCAGCCTGACATACCGGAGCCACCGGACGCGCCACGGGATTGAATCTCATATAAGATTCGATCTCACTAAATCGGCCGAGCGTGCGGGGGATGCGCGATCGCTCGATCGCGGAGGCGAGATGTCAGCTCGAAGCGCGGTAGCAGTCGTGACCCTGATCGCCGTCGGCGCCCTGGCGCTCGGCGGCTGCGGCGCCGGCGCACCCGCCGGCCGCGGTCTGCGCGTCGTCGCCGCCGAGAACTTCTGGGGCTCGATCGCCAAGCAGCTGGCGGGCTCCAAGGCGAGCGTCGCGAGCATCATCGTCAACCCGAATACCGATCCCCACAGCTACGACCCGACGCCGGCCGACGCCCGGACGCTGGCCGCCGCGAAGCTCGCGATCGTCAACGGCATCGGCTATGACGATTGGGCGCCGAAGCTGCTTGCCGCTGACCCTCTGGCGGGCCGGATCACGCTGAACGTCGGCGGACTACTCGGGCTGCTCGACGGCGACAACCCACATCAGTGGTACTCGCCGAGCAACGTCGAACGTGTGGTGGCCGCGATCGCCGCCGACCTGACTCGCCTGGAGCCGGCAGACGGCGCCTATTTCGCCGCCCGCAAGCGCGCGTTCGAGACGACCGGCCTCGCCCGCTACCACGCGCTGATCGCGGAGATCCGCGCACGCTACGGCGGCGTCGCGGTGGGCTACAGCGAGAGCATCTTCCAGCCGCTCGGTCAGGCGCTGCGGCTTCGTCTGCTGACGCCGTACAGCTTCACCAAGGCGATCGCCGAGGGAACGGACGTCACCGCCGCCGACAAGCAGACCGTCGATCGACAGGCCCAGCAGCACCTGATCAAGGTCTGGGTCTTCAACAGCCAGAACGTGACGCCGGACGTCGAGCGAGTCAACCAGCTCGCTCGCGCCGCCGGGGTCCCGATCGCGACCGTCACCGAGACGCTCTCGCCCGCTCGCGACAGCTTCCAGCAGTGGCAGGTCAGCGAGCTCGAGGAGCTGCTGCGCGCGTTGGAGCGGGCAGGCGCGCGGTGAGCCTCGTCGCAGCGCTGCGCGGGGCGGCAGTCGCCCACGGCGCGGCCACGGTCTGGAGCGGCGTCGACATCGAGCTGACGGCGGGTGAGTTCGTCGGCATCCTCGGACCCAACGGCGCCGGGAAGTCGACGTTCCTGGAGGTTCTGCTCGGTCTGCAGGGCCTGCGCGAGGGCAGCGCCTCGGTGCTCGGAGCGCCGCCGGGCGAGCGGCGCGAGCGGATCGGCTATCTGCCGCAGCGGCGCAGCTTCGACGCGAGCGTGCGCGTGCGAGGGCGAGACCTTGTGGCGCTCGGGCTCGACGGCACCCGCTGGGGCACTCCGATGCCCGGCACCTTTGGTCGTCGTCGGGCCGCCGCGCGCGCGCGCATCGACGCCGTGATCGCCGAGGTCGGGGCCGGGGCCTTCGCGAACAGGCCGATCGGAGAGTGCTCGGGCGGAGAGCAACAGCGGCTGCTGATCGCGCAGGCGCTGGCACGCTCGCCGGACCTGCTGCTGCTGGACGAGCCGCTCGACAGCCTGGACCTGCCCAATCAGGCGTCGGTGTCGGCGCTCGTTCAGCGGCTCTGCCGCGAGGACGGCATCACCGTCGCGCTGGTCGCCCACGACGTCAACCCGTTGCTCTCCTACCTGGACCGCGTGATCTACTTCGCCCGCGGGCGGGCGCTGTCGGGAACGCCGGCTGAGGTGATCACGACCGAGAAGCTCAGCGCCCTCTACGGCGCCGGGGTCGAGGTTCTTCGACGCTCCGACGGGCGTCTCGTCGTCGTCGGCCAGCCCGACATGCCGGCTCACCACCACGGCCACGATCATTGATGAACCCCTCGTTCTCGGCCAACCCCCTCACCGATCTGCACCAGCTCCTGCAGTACCCGTTCATGGTCAACGCGCTCGAGGCCGGCACGATCGTGGCCGTGATCGCGGCGTTGGTCGGCTGGTTCGTCGTGCTACGCCGCGAGAGTTTTGTCTGTCACACGCTGTCGGTGATGTCCTTCCCCGGTGCCAGCGGCGCCGCGCTCGCCGGACTGCCGCTGGCGTCGGGGTATTTCGTCTTCGCCGTCGGCGGGGCCCTGGCAATCGCGTTCGGCTCGCGGGTCAGCGGCCGTCGCAGCGCGATGCAGGAGTCCGCCGTCGTCGGCACCGTCGGCGCGGTGGCGCTCGGGCTGGGCTTCCTCTTCCTCTCGCTCTACGGCGGCATCCTCGAGAGCGTCGAGACGCTGCTGTTCGGATCGTTCGTTGGCATCACCCGCGGTCAGGTCGAAACCCTGTTCATCGTCGCGCTGCTCGCCGGAGCGGTGCTCGCCACCGTCGGGCGGCCGCTCTTCTACGCCTCTGTCGACGAGCAGGCTGCGAGAGCGGACGGCGTGCCGGTGCGCGCGCTCTCAATCGTCTTTCTCGTGCTGCTCGGAATGGCCGTGGCTGCGATCGCTCAGATCGTCGGCGTGCTGCTGACCTTCGCGCTACTGGTGGCGCCGGCGGCGACCGCTCAGCTGCTGACTGACCGTCTGCGCTTGAGCCTCGCGCTGGCGGTGGCGCTCGCCGTGCTCGAGACCTGGGCGGCACTGACCCTGTCCTACTTCACCAACGAGGCGCTCGGGTTCTGCGTCACGACGATCGCGCTCGTGCTCTACGCCTGCGCGCGCGCCAGCCGGGAGCTGCGCCGCTGATGTTCGCGCTGCCGTTCGTTCGTAACGCGCTGCTCGCCGGCTCGCTGATCGCGATCGCCAGTGGCCTGCTCGGCTATTTCATAGTCCTGCGCGCCCAGGTCTTCGCCGGGGACGCGCTGAGCCACGTCGCATTCACCGGCGCGCTGGCGGCGGCGGCCGCGGGTGTGGACCTGCGCATCGGGTTGTTTGCGGCGACGGTGCTGATGGCGCTGCTGTTCGCCGCGCTCGGCGAGCGTGCACGCGCCGACGACGTGAGCGTCGGCGTCGCCTTCGCCTGGATCCTCGGCCTCGGCGTGTTGTTCCTTGACCTGTTCAACGCGAGCAGCTCAGGCAGCAGCGGCATCGTCGGCGCTCGGGCGCTGTTCGGCTCCATCTTCGGGCTGAGCACCGGGGAGGCGACGCTGGCCGCGGCGATCGCGGTGGTTCTGATCGCCGCCATACTGGCGATCGCGCGACCGCTCCTGTTCGTGTCGCTCGACCCAGCGGTGGCGATCGCCCGTGGCGTTCCGGCACGCCTGCTGGGCAGCGTGTTTCTCGTGCTCGTCGGTGCCGATGCGGCCGAGGCCACGCAGGCCGTCGGAGCGCTGCTGCTGCTCGGCCTGCTTGCAGCTCCTGCGGGCGCGGCTCACCGCCTGACCGCGAACCCGTATCTCGGCATGGCGCTCGCCGCCGGCTTGGCGCTCGCCTCGGTCTGGATCGGCATCGCGCTCAGCTATCAGATCGCTGCGCTGCCGCCGAGCAGCGCGATCGTGCTGGTTGCCGGGGGCTTCTATCTGCTCGCCTTCGCGGCCCCCCCGCGACGGGTGGCGGGAGTTCTACGATGGATGCGATGAGTGAAGTCGAGGACTGGGTGACCCGCGCCGGCGAGCGACTGGTCGCAGCCGGCTACCGCCGTGGCGGTGCGCGCCGAGCCGTGATCGGGTTGCTCGGCGAGCAGCGCTGCGCGTTGTCGGCGGTCGAGATCGGCGAGGCGCTCGAGCGTGTTGACCGTGCCGTGTCGCGCGCGAGCGTTTACCGCATTCTTGAAGAGCTCGAAGCGGCCGATCTGGTGATGCGGATCGAGGTCGGCCATGGCGTGGTTCGCTACGAGCCGATCCGCCACGGCCGCGGGCACCACCACCACATGGTCTGCGACCGCTGCGGACGGCTGTATCCGTTCGTGGACGAGCGTCTCGAGCGGGAGCTGCGCCGGGTCAGCGAGGACGTGGCGCTGAAGGTCGCCGAGCACGAGGTGATCCTGCACGGCGCGTGCGAGAGCTGTGCTGACGACGCCCCGGATTGAACTCATAGGTGCGAAGCTCTAGCTTCGATCAAACCACGCACGATGGAGGCGAACGAAGATGGGCCTATTCGACAAGGTCAAGGCCGGCGCTGAGCAGGCGGCCAGCAGCGCCCAGAAGCAGGCGCAGACCGTTGCCACGAAGCGTGAGTTGGGTCAGGCATTCGCCGACCTCGGCAAGACGGCGTTCGGGCTGGTCGACCGCGGCGAGATCTCGCACGGCGACCTGGCAGCCGGCGTCGATCACATTCGCGCGTTGCAGGCGCGTCTGAGCGGCGAAGCGGACGCCGGCGCCGCCGGCGGCTCCTCAGATGGGGAGGCCGACATCGTCGAGTAGGCGCTCAGGCTCTTTGCGAGCGATCGGACGCGGTGGGCGCCCACTCGGGGGCTGCGTTCTACGCTGACGCGGCCGCCGGGCAGGCTGCGGCGCAGCGTCAAAAAACGGGCGTCTCGGTGAAACCGCCCCAGACGTCCTGGAGAGCCTGCACGAGCTCGCCCTCGCTGGCGTGGGCCCGCGCGGCGTCCAGCAGCGGCCCCATCAGGTTGCGCGTTGTCTGCGCGGCTGCGCGCAGCTCGGTGAGGCTGGCCGCCACGGCGGCGCCATCGCGGCGCGCGCGCACCGCCGCCAGGCGGTTGAGCTGCCTGGCCTCGAGCGTCGGGTCGATCCGCAGGGTCGGGATCTGGCGCTCATCCGCCACGGTGAAGCTGTTGACGCCGACGACGACCCGCTCGCCGCTGTCGATGCGCCGCTGCAACTCGAACGCGGCGTCGGCGATCTCGCGCTGTGGGTAGTTGCTCTTGACCGCCTCGACCATCCCGCCGAGCTCGTCGATGCGGCGGAAGTAGGCGTACGCCTGCTGCTCGATGCGGTCGGTCAGCGCCTCGACGAAGTAGCTCCCGCCGAGCGGATCGACGGTGTTGGTCACGCCCGTCTCGTGGGCGATCACCTGCTGCGTGCGCAGCGCGACCTGGACGGCCTCCTCCGTCGGTAGCGCCAGCGCCTCGTCGTAGCTGTTGGTGTGCAGCGACTGCGTTCCGCCGAGCAC
>PMKB01000240.1 GCA_003157595.1 Solirubrobacterales bacterium | reverse complement strand
GCGATGCCGCCGATCAGCCCGCCGCCGCCGACGGCGACGAACAGCGCATCCGGCGGGTCGGGCAGATCGTCGAGCAGCTCGAGGCCCAGCGTGGCCTGCCCGAGGATCACCTGCGGGTCGTTGTAGGGGGCGACGAGCAGCGCGCCCCGCGTCTGCTCGGCCGCCTCGCGCGCCGCCAGCTCGGCGTGCAGCGGGTCGCCGGCCAGCTCGACCAGCTCGACCCCGGCGGCTCGGAGCCGCGCAAGCTTCGCCGCAGCGGCGCCCGCCGGGACGAAGACGCGGCAGCGCAGCTCGAGCGAGCGAGACAGCGCGGCCACGGCGAGCCCGTGGTTGCCGGTGGAGGCCGCGACGATCTCCTGTGGCGGGGGTCCCGCGGTCAGCGCGGCTGCCGCGCCGCGGATCTTGAACGAGCCGGTGTGCTGCAGGCTCTCGAGCTTGACCAGCCGGCGGGGATGCGGGCCGGGCGGGCCGGCTTGCGGGTGCTCGCCGCGCGACGGGGGGTCGAGCTCGAGCAGCGGCGTGTGGCGCACGAAGCGCGCGATTCGCAGCCGCGTCTGCACCGCCGCCTGGAACGAGCGTTCGAGATCGCCCTCCAGCGGCCAGTCGATCATGCCGTCGGCTGGAGCGCGCGGGCCAGCGCCGCGCCGCCGTCGCGTAGCGCCGGCGCGCCGTGCGAGACGAGGACCAGCTCCACGCCGAGGTCGCACAGCGGTGCCAGCGCCACCCGCAGATCGGCGTGCGTCGGCCCGGAGCCGGAGCTCGGCTCGTCCAGCCAGGATTGCGGGCACATGCGCAGCTCGCCGTCCGGGCTGCTGATCAGCGCATCGCCGGGCACGAGCGCGCGGTGCTCGGCGATCCAGTAGACCGTCTCGTCGAACCCCGCCAGCGGGTGGGGCTGCACCGTTTCCGGGGCGCTGGTGAGCGCCGAGTAGCGGGCGATGACCTCCTCGCGGCTGCGGCGGTGGTAGGCGATCGTCTCGAGCACACTGACCTCGCGCCCCCGGCAGCGCTCGTCGGCCCAGTGCCAGAAGGCGCCGGAGTCGTCCGCCGGCGCCAGCGGGTCGATGAAGACGGCGCTGGATCCGCTCGCGTAGAGCACGCAACCGACCTCGCGCGGCCAGTCGATGGGCGTCCCGTCCTCGTTGGTGGCGTGCCACTCGGGGTGGGCGGCACTCCAGCGCCACAGGCCGGGCCTGATCTCATCGGGCATCGCCATGCCCCCAGGGTAACGCCGGCCCGGTGGGTTACGCGCGAGTCGGCGGGTTGTGCGCGCGTCCTTGGGTTGTGTGCGCGCGCCCGCGGGTTACGCGGTTCTCATCGCGCGCTCGCGGGCGCGCTGGCGAACCGTCGTGGCGCCCCACCACAGGGCGAGCGCGCTCAGCGCAAACGGCAGCACGATCGCGAACGCGACCAGCGCGATCGCGAGGATCGCCTCGAGCGCTTTCAGCGCGCGGTTGAACGCGGTCGTGAACGGTCCGGCGGCAGCCGCGTGCTTGACGCTCCCGGCGGGCACGATGGTCACCTGCAGGGTCGCCGTGTGCCCCTGCGTCAGCAGGCGGTCGATCTCGCGATGTTCGGCCGCTATCCGCGCTTCAAGCCGGCTGAGCTGCCTTTGGATGGCGGTCTGCTGCGCAACCGTCGCCGCCGCTGCGAGCTGCTTGAGCAGCGCGGCACGTTTCGCGGCGTTGTCGGCGAGCCGCGCCTGCTCCTGGTTGTAGCCATCGGTGATGTCGTTGGTGTTCTGGTGCAGCGCGCGCACGCTCGCGAGCGCGGAGACCGTGGCGATCAACCGGCCGAGCCGCCCGCTCGGCACCGACAGGCTGAAGCTCGCGCGGCTCGCCGAGCCTCGGATCGCGACGTTCGAGCTCTGCACGACGCCGCCGCTGCGCTCGGTGGCGGCGACGATCTGGTTGGCGACGCCCTGCATCGAGGCGGGCGAGGTCGCGAGTGTCAACGTCGAGTCCCTGTGCACGAGGCGCGCCGCGCCGCGGAGGGTCGGCGACAATCCGGCAAAGCTCGAGCCGGCGGCGCCGGTGGCGGCGACGGGACCGCTGGTCCTGACGCTCGGGGACAGCGTGTGCGCGTTGGCGGTGGGGGTTGCGGCAGGCGTGCGCGTGAGCGGCGCGCCCAACGCGCGAGCGCTGTGGGGCGCCTGCTTGCTGCCGTTGAGCGCCCCGCTCGAGATCACGATCGTGAACGCCACTGCGGCGGCCACCAGTCCGCCACTCGCGAGCGCGACACGCCGCGCGGCGGGACGATCGAATCGCAGCATGGCGCGCCGGCGCCCGCCGCCGCGCGCAGCGACCTGGGCGTCCAGGCGCTCGGCGAAGGCGGGATCCATGCGCGGCGTGCCGGCGCGCACCGAGTCGACGAGCGCGGCGAGCTCGAGGTGGCGCTCGCCGACCGGCTCGCGGGCGAGGATGCGGTCAAGCGCGGCGAGCTCTTCGCGCGCGGCCGCGTTCAATTCATTGCGTGACACCACAGACCTCCCGTAGTCGTTCGATCGCACGGTGCAGGCGGGTCCCGGCGTTGGACTCGCTGCAGCGCAGGACGCGGGCGAGCTCGGCGTTCGACAGCCGCCCGACGAACTTGAGCAGGATCACCTCGCGGTCGCGGGCCTCCAGCGCCGCCAGCCCATCGCGCACGAGCAGACGCCGCTCGGCGAGATCGGGATCGAGCTCCTCGAGCTCGCTCGAATCGTCGGCGACTTCATGCAGCAGCGCGACCGTACGCCGCCGCCGCCGCAGCTCGTCCAGCGCGGCGTTGCGCGCGATCGCGAACAGCCACGAGCGCGGCGTGCCGCGGCGCACGTCAAACAGCGCCCGGCGGCGAAAGGCGCGCTCGAAGGCGAGCGCCGTGACGTCCTCGGCGGCGCTGCGGTCACGCAACAGCGACGCCACGTAGGCGTAGACGTCGGCTGCGCTCGAGCGGTAGAGCTGCTCGAACTGCTCGCCGGCCCCCGGACCGCTGGTCGGCACCGCAGCGATGACCGTCATTGGCAGATCATCCTCACAGTTGAACTACGCGCGCGCGGGCGTGTCGTCACAGGCCGCGGCCGGCCGCTGGGCGGGCCGCGGTTGGGCGTGTCGTCATAGCCGCGTACGGGCGCCTGGCGGCGCTGCGACCTTCACGACGCCTGGGCGCCAGCGCACGGGCTTGCAGTCACGCCGCTCTCAGGCGTATCTTCACCGCGCACAGGTACATCGTTGCGGCCGCTGGTGCGGTATACTTGCTAGAGCAAACGAAATGGCCACCACCTCCAAGCGCAGCAGCCCCCCGATCGTAACCCGCAGCGACGGCTTCCCCGAGTGGAGCCACGAGTACGCGGCGGCGTGGATCGGGCTGCTCGCCACCCACCGGCGGCTGACCCGCGAGCTCGACGGCGAGCTCGAGGCGGCGCACGGGCTCACGCTGAGCGGTCTCGAGCTGCTCGCACGTTTGGCCAGCGTGCTCGAGCACCGGCTGAGACTGTCGGTGCTCGCCGGCGAGGCGGGGCTCAGCCTCAGCCGCGTCTCGCGCATCGTCGACGCCCTCGAGGCGCGTGGGCTGGTCGAGCGCCAGAACTGCCCCACCGACGCGCGTGCGATCAACGCGCAGCTGACAGCCGCCGGACTCGCGCTGGCCCAGGCGGCCCAGACCACTCATCTCGCGGCCGTCCGCGAGCGCTTCTTCGACCGCCTCGATGAGCGCGAGATAGCGACCCTGGCTGAGGTCTTCGCGCGCTTCGCACCGGACGCGCCGAGCACCTGCTCGGCGGGCTGAGCGAGGCACGTCGGCCGCCATCGCCGCTGCTCGGGCACCGGCCTGCGCAGCTCGCCGGCGACTACGCTCTGAGCGTGCACGACGATCTCGACGTGAGCTCGCTCAGCGACCGAGAGCTGCGCGAGCGGATTCAGTGGGGCGCGCAGGAATCGCCGGCGGAGGCTGGGCCGGGGTTGGATCTGATGCGGGCGGAGCTTGTGCGACGCCTGAGTGCCCGCGAAGCGGCGGCCGGGGACGAGCCCGGCGGCTCGGATGATCCGGGCGGCGTGCGGGAGCCGGCGCGCCCGATGCCGCCGGGCGGCGGTGCTGCGATCGAGCGCCCGCACACCGACGCCGCGGCCTGAGCGAACTCCCTCAGCGCTGCTTCTCGATCCAGGCGAGGATCGCGCGGCTGTGGCTGATCACGGTCCCGTCCGGCAGTTTGAGTGCCGGCAGCTTCTCCGCACCGGTCGCGGCGTGCAGCTCCTCGCGCGAGCCCTTGCGTAGGAACGGGAAGGGGCTGCCGTGGGCGGCGATGACCTTGTCGTACTCGATGCCCGCCGCCCGCAGTGCCTCCTGCACCCGCCGGCACGGATGGATCTTGGGACCACCGTCGTCGCCGTGGCAGACGAACAGCGTCGGGGGCTTGGCCGGATCTGTCGGTGTTTCAGCCATCGCGTCCTCCATTTTCGTGGGCGTGTTGCAGCCTCGTGCGCGGCCCGATCGCGTGTCTCTCGCGCGGCGCTGCGCTCAGCTGTGCGGCAGCGGCTCGATCGTAACGGCGGTCACCGAGAAGCGGACCGCGGCGGTGCCCGCGCCGTTGCCGTTGTGGGCGCGCGCCTGGTACTCCGAGCCGCCGAGCACGGACTGCGCCTCGAGGATCCTGACCTTCGCGAGCTTCGGCCGCAGACCCTTCGCGCCGCCTTTCGGCGCAAGCACCACGGCGCGCCCGGCGTAGCGTGCGTTCCCGTACTTCAGCGCATCCGGGTAGGGCACCGCGAGCGTGCGCGTCTGCCCCGCCGCGATCGTGATCGATTCGGAGTGCTTCTTCTCGACCGAGTTGGCCGCGACCGCGGCGGCGGCAGCGAGCAGCGCGACCGCGCCGATCGCGCAGATCGCGCAGATCGCGCAGACACCTGCATGCCGCACCGATCGCCTGGCGAGTGTCACGGCGCGAACGATCCCAGACGCCGGCGCGGAGCGCGGCCCGGCGCCCGGAGCCTTGTGCTCAGAAGCTGACCGGGGCCCAGTGGTGGCCGCCGTCGAAGGTCGTGATCATCGTGCTGGTTGCGCTGCCGAAGGTGCGCACGATGCCCACGCCCTGGCTGGGGCTCGTGAACCCGAGATAGCTGATGTCACCCGTGTAGGCGACGCTCCACTGGACGCCGCCGTCGAAGCTGGCGAGCAGCTCGTCGCGGTCGCTGGCCGCGATGCCGTCGGCCATGATGACCTCGGGCGTGGGCGAAGCGAGCACGCCGAAGAAGCCGGCGTGCGCTCCGATCTCGGGTCCGGCGGTGAACGTCCTGCCGCCGTCGCTTGAGGAGTAGAGCCAGATCGATCCGACTGTGGCCCCGGGCGGCGCTGACTTGGACAGCCCGTAGGCGAAGCCGCCCATCACGCACGACGCCACGAGGTTGCTGGAAGTGGAGGCCGCGGGGATCGCGAAGCTGTGCCCGACCAAACCGCACGGTGGCGCCCAGGCCACCCACTTGCCCCCTTCGAGCTGGGCGCTGCCGGTCGTGCCACGGTCGTTGCCCTCGACCAGCCAGCCGCTCGCGCCTGCGAGCACGAACGAGCCGGTCTGCCGGGCGCCGCCGGCGGGACTGCCGAGCGTCGCGGTGTTGGATACGTGCCAGCCGTCCGCGGCGACCGAGGAGCTCTTCACGGTCAAGCCGCCGGTCTTGTTTGACTCCATCAGATACGCGCTTCCGCGTGCGGCTTCGAGGTCGAAGATCGAGTCTTCCTCGCCCAGCCCGCTGAGCGTCTGCTGCTTCCAGGTCTGTCCGCCGTCGTGGGTGGACCAGAGCATTGCCTTGATCGCCGGGTACTTCGCGGGGACGGCCAGCCCGCCGTAGATCCAGCCGTCGCTCGTATTGGCGAAGCGAACGTTCAGCTGCGCGGCGGAATCGCCGTAGAGGTCGGCTGGGGTTCCTCCCACCTTGCGGTCGGCCGCGGCGACCAGCGCGCCCGGAAGCGGCCGGACAAACCAGGAGCGCCCCGCGTCGGTCGTCTCGCGCAGGGCGATGCAGTGAGCGGCCAACGCGCATGGCGCCGTGCCCAGCGCCCAGCCGCGCTCGAGCGAAACGAAGGTGACCGAGTAGGGATCGAACGGCGCCACGGCCGCCGCCGAGGACCCGATCGCGGATGGGATTGCGAGCGTCAGTACGCCGGTCGCGGCCAGGCCCAGACAAGCCGCCACCGCCAGCACCCGCCGTGCCCTTACCGCCCCGATCCGGGCCAGGCTCATGCGGCCATCCTACGCCCGCGGCGCCGCCCCCGCGGCACCGCTTCGGCTCAGCCGACCACCCAGGAGATCAAGCCGTTGTACTCGTACTCGAGCTTCGAAACGGTCTTGCCCTTGGGCACCGTGAATCCGAGCCAGCCCTCGGCGCACTGCTTCGGCTTGAGCGGCGTGGGCACGAGGGCCGGGCTCCTGGCCGCCGCCGTCGACTCGGTGACCGAGCCGCCCGCAGCGAGGCTCAGCGTGAAGAACGACGGCTCGATCGCGGTGCCCGCCGGCGTGTGCGCGCTGGTGCAGACCTTGACCTTGAAGTTCGCGACCGGCTTTGAGCTGGTCGGCGCGACGTAGGCCTCGAGCGTGAAGAAGTTACCGGTCGGGCTGGTGCGCTCTGCGGGCAGCTTCAGCTTGGACCCCGCCCGCACGCTCGCCGCCGCCGTGGTCAGCGGGACGAGCGACAGCGCGAGCGCCGCCGCGGCGCAGGCGGCCGCTCCGATGCGCTTGCGCGTCAGGGTCGAGCATGTGATCGGTCGGCGTGGCTGCATCGATCTTCCTTTGGCTGTGTTGGCCGGCGCGCCGCGGTCTGTGCGCGACGCACGACGATGATGACAGCGCGACAGGCCGCCGCAGCCGCTTTCAACGCACGATTGATGCCGCGCGGCGCCGCCCCGTGCCGGTCAGCCTGCGCGCCCCCGCCTTCCGCGACGATGTCTCGCGCTCTAGCGGATCAGCACCGCATTGCCGGACGGGTCGCGCGCGAGCGTCCCGTCGGCGCGTTGCTCGAGCGCGACGCCCAGTGCGGCGAGGCGCGCTGCGGCGGCGTCGCGCTGCGCGACACCTTCGGTGATGAGCGTCCAGTGGCGCAGGCCGATGGCGTCGGCCGGCGCCGGCCCAACCCCAACTCCGCGCCAGACGTTGTAGGCGACGTGGTGGTGGTAACGGCCGGCTGCCACGAACACCGCCGTCGGCAGCGTCGCCATGACCTCGAAGCCCAGGCCGTCGCGGTAGAAGCGGGTTGCGGCGTCGAGGTCGCCGACGTGCAAATGCATGTGCCCCATCCGCAGCCCGGGCTGGGCCAGCGGGCTGGGTGGCGAGTCGCCGATCGTTGCGAACAGCGCGCCGACATCCAGCGGCGCGGGGCCGGCGCCGAACAGATCGCCGCCGTGCGCGTCGGGCCACTGCTCGCGCGGCCGGTCGGCCGCGAGCTCGACGCCGTTGCCGTCCGGGTCCGGGAGGTAGATCGCCTCGTGGGTGCCGTGGTCGGAGGCGCCATCGATCCGCGTATGGCTCTCGGCCACGCGGCGGGCGACCCGAGCGAGCTCCTCACGGGTCGGGAAAAGCAGCGCGTAGTGGTAGAGCCCGGCGTGGCGCCCGGCGGGCCGGGCCTGAGGATCGGCGCGCAGCGTCACGAGATCCTCGCCGCCCGCGCCAAGCGCCGCGTAGCGATCGTCACCTTCGCGCACCGACAGCCCGATCACCCGCGTGTAGAAGTCCAGCGCGCGGTCGAGGTCGGTGATCGTCAACTCCACGCCGCCGAGTCGCGTCGCGTCCTCGAGCAGCGCCGGGCGGCGCGAGCCGGTGGTGTCTGTTGTTGTCGTGCTCATCTGGCTTTCAGCCTGGTGTGCTCAGGCTGCGCTGGTGAGACGGTATCCCACCAGCGCAGCGCCGATCATCACTGCGCCTGCTTGATCGCCGAGACGTCGAGCGCGAGCTTGACGGTGTCGGAGACGAGCAGGTTGCCGCTCCCGAGCGCCTGGTTGAACTTCATGTTCCACTGCGAGCGGTTGAGCTGGCCGGTGATCTCGAGGCCGACGCGCTCGTTGCCCCAAGGGTCCGTCTCGGCTCCCTGGAGCTCCGCCTTCAGTGTGATCGGGCGCGTGACGCCGTGCATCGTCAGCTCGCCGACGATCTCGAAGGTCTCGTCGTCGAGAGCGCGAACGTTGGTCGAGTCGAAGGTCAGCTCGGGGTAGGTCTCCGCGTCGAAGAAGTCGGCGGACTGCAGATGCGCATCGCGCTGGGGCTCTGCCGTGTCGACCGATGCGACCTTCGCCGAGCCTTTGATGCTCGCGCTCGAAAGGTCCTCGCCCAGCTCGAGCGTGCCCTCGAACTCACCGAATGAGCCACGGACGGTGGCGATGCCCAGATGCTTGACGGAGAAGCCGACGGTCGAGTGGGCGGGGTCGGCCGTCCAGGTGCCGGCCTGGATGGTCGTGGCTGTGGCTGTGGTCATGCTTTGCTCCTGACGGGTTGGGGTTGCGCAAGTAAGCTTGCTAGCGCAACTATACACCCAAATGCTTGCGCGCGCAAGTGATCGGAGCGCTCCGCCAGTTCTCGCTGGCCGCGATCGCCCCCTCTATCCGTCGTCTATCCCGCGGATCGACCGAGCAGCGGGCCGGCGAGAGCGTTCAGCAGGTCGTGGCCCGCGTCATCCATGCTGATCTCCCAGATCATCACCCCGCGCAGATGGGCAGACGAGACATAGCGGGCCTTTGCCGCCAGGGAGGCCGGGTCGTCGTAGCTGACGAACTCGCGCGCGTGGTGGTTGTACAGCCACGGCTCCTGGGCGGCGGGCGACCAGAAATGCGCCGACACGGGGAGGTAGCCGGCCACGATCTGCGCGTAGGTCGGGGTCGCGCCGAGCTTGCGGAAGCGCTGGAACAGCCCGCCGCCGCGGTCGGGCACGTGGGTGAAGACGTGGCCGTAGAACGGGGCGCCGATCACGATGCTCGAGGCCGGGACTCCGGCGGCCTCGTAGAAGTCCACGGCACCCGCGACCGTGTTGCCGCCGAGTGCTGCCGCCGGGCTCGGGTCCGCGGGCGTCGGCTCGAGCGCCGACTCGAAGTCGGTGCGCGGGGCGCTGTTGTCGGTCAGGTCGTAGGTCATCAGGTTGATCCAGTCGAGCGTCCGTGCAACGGCTGGGAGATCCCAGCTCGTTGAAGGGGTGTAGGAACCGTCGGGGGTGCGGTTGGCCGGCAGCGCCGCGGTCAGCAGGTAGTGGCGGTGCGTGCTCGCACCGAGCAGGTCGAGCTGGCGGCGGAACTCGGCGAGCAGCGCCGTCGCGTCGGCGCGATCGGCGGCGCGGGCGGGGGTGTCGGGCGCTCCGCCGGCGACCGGGAACTCCCAGTCGATGTCGATGCCGTCGAACAGGCCGGGCCAGCGACGCAGGAAGAGGTCGATGCACGAGCTGACCAGCGTTCGCCGCCGGGCTGCCGTCGCGGCCGCGGCCGAGAAGC
>PMKB01000025.1 GCA_003157595.1 Solirubrobacterales bacterium | reverse complement strand
CGGCATGGCCCACCGCGGCCGCCTGAACGTGCTCGCACACAACCTCGGCCGACCGTACGGAAACATCTTCGCGGAGTTCGAAGGAGCCTCGACGCTGGAAGCGGTCACGACAATCCCCCAGGGCGGCACCGGCGACGTCAAATACCACCACGGCGCCCAGGGTTCCTACAAGCTCGCCTCAGGGGACTCGATCCAGGTCAACCTCGAGTCCAACCCCTCGCATCTGGAGTACGTCTCCCCGGTCGTGATGGGCGCGACGCGCGCCGGCCAGAGCACCCATGACGGCCCGCACTCCGAACGCGACACCACCCGAGCGGTGCCGATCGTGATCCATGGCGACGCAGCGTTCCCCGGGCAGGGCGTCGTCGCCGAGACGCTCAACCTCCAAACCCTCGACGGCTACACCGTCGGCGGCACGCTGCACCTGATCACCAACAACCAGGTCGGCTTCACGACCGACCCCGATGACGCCCGCTCGACGCAATGGGCCTCCGATCTCGCGAAGGGCTTCGACATCCCGATCATCCATGTCAACGCCGACGACGTCGAGGCCTGCGTCTCTGCGGTGCGCCTCGCGTTCGCCTACCGCGAGGAGTTCGGCCACGACGTGCTGATCGACCTGATCGGCTACCGCCGCTTCGGCCACAACGAGTCCGACGAGCCGGCCTACACGCAGCCGGAGATGTACGCCACGATCAAGGGCAAGAAGCGGGTGTGGGAGCTGTGGGCCGACGAGCTGATCCGCCGGCGCGTGATCAGCCCGCCCGAGGTGGACGAGCAGCTGGCTTCGGCGTGGGAGGGGCTGACGAATTGCCATCAGGAGCTCAAGGAGCAGATCTCGGCGCTGCGTGAGAGCGGGGCGGCCGAGTCCCCCACCGGCGAGTACCAGCTCGACCGCACAGCCTCGCCCGACGTCGACACCGCCGTCGGCGCCGAGCTGCTGCGCGACATCAACGAAAACCTGCTGCGCGTCCCCGCCGGCTTCACCGTGCATCCCAAGCTGGTCCGCCAGCTCGAACGCCGCCACGACGCACTCGAGCACGAGATCGACTGGGCGCATGCGGAGGCGCTCGCCTACGGCGCGCTGCTGGCCGAGGGCACGCCGATCCGCCTGACAGGACAGGACGCCGAGCGCGGCACCTTCAGCCAGCGCCACCTCGTCCTGCACGATGCCGACAACGGTCAGACGGTCTGCCCGATCGCGCAGCTGCCCAGCTCGCGAGCGCCGTTCGAGCTGCACAACAGCCCGCTGTCGGAGGTCGCGTGCCTGGGCTTCGAGTACGGCTACAGCCAGGAGGCCACGGAGACGCTCGTGCTCTGGGAGGCGCAGTTCGGCGACTTCGTCAACGGCGCGCAGGTGATCGTCGACCAGTTCATCGTGTCGGGTCTGGCGAAGTGGGGACAGACCTCGCGCCTGACCCTGCTGCTGCCGCACGGCTACGAGGGATCTGGTCCCGAGCACTCCTCGGCGCGCCTGGAACGCTTCCTCGCGCTGGCCGCCGAGGGCAACCTGCGCGTCGCCACCCCGACCACCCCGGCCCAGTACTTCCATCTGCTGCGCCGCCAGGCCATGATCGTCAAACACCGCCCGCTGATCGTGATGACGCCGAAGTCGCTGCTCCGGCTGCCGCAGGCCACAAGCACGCTGGCCGAGCTCACCGACGGTGCGTTCCACCCGGTGCTCGCGGAGCCCGGGCTCGATGATTCGAAGGTCACACGGCTGATCCTCTGCACCGGCAAGATCTACTACGACTTGGCCGGCCACCCCGACCGCGCGGGCAACGAGCGGATCGCGGTCGGCCGCGTCGAGCTGCTCTACCCCTTCCCCGAGCAACAGGTGCTTGAGATCATCGCCCGCTACCCGAACCTCACCGAGCTGGCCTGGGTGCAGGAGGAGCCGCGCAACATGGGCGCGCGTGCGCACATGAACGCGCGCCTGCGTCAGGTGATGCCCCGCGAACTGTCCTACGGCTACATCGGCCGTCCCGAGCGCGCGAGCCCGGGCGAGGGTTACCCGGCCGCCCACGCCACCGAGCAGAGCCGCATCGAGCGCACGGCACTGGACCTCTCGGTGCCGCTCTCGCAGTTCCCGGCCAAGACGCCGGGCGAGCGCTAGTCACCCCGGCCGCGCGCGCCGCTCCCGTCGTCGAACAGCCTCCCCCCTGGCCCGCGCGCGCTCCCGCCGGCGCAACAGCCTCCCCCCGGGCCCGCGCTCGCCGCGCACCGTCAGCCGAACAGCGTCAGCTCGGGCTCGCGCTCGCCGCGCAGCACGGCGAGATCGACCTCCACGCAGGCGATTCCCCGGGCCGCCGCCAGCACGCTCGCCTGCGGCTTGATCTGCTGGGCCGCGAGGACGCCGCGACAGTCGCTCATCGCCGGATCGAGGCGGATGCGCTCGAGGTAGCGACTGAGCTGCTCGACCGCGTCGATCGTCCCGACACGCTTGATCTCGACCGCGACCCAGCCGTCGCTCCCGTCGCGGCACATCAGGTCCACCGGGCCGATGTCGGTCGGCCACTCGCGCCGCACGAGCCGGAAGCCCTCACCGCAGCGCGCCGGCGCGGCAGCCAGCAGCTCCTGCAGGTCGCGCTCCACGCCGTCCTTCTCGAGCCCGGCCGCCTCGCCCATGTCGTGCGCCATGTCCAGCAGCACCTCATCGATCGCGATCTCGATCCGCTCATCGCCCTTGAGCTTGCGCACCTCGATGCGCGTCGGCGGATCGCCCTGCACCTCGATCACCGTCGGCGCCGTCATCCAGTTCTGGGGCTTGTAGCCGCCGCTGTCGGCG
>PMKB01000120.1 GCA_003157595.1 Solirubrobacterales bacterium | reverse complement strand
ATCGAGCACGACATGCACGTCGTCGAGGGCATCTCCGACCGCGTCGTGGCGCTGGACCACGGCGAGAAGCTGACCGAGGGGTCCTTCCACGAGGTGTCCAACCATCCGCAGGTGATCGAGGCCTATCTCGGCCGCAACCCCGAGGCGTTGCAGAAATGAGCGGTGCGCTCGCCGATGATGGGAAGCCGCTGCTTGCGCTCGAGAACGTCACGACCTACTACGGCCAGATGCGAATCCTCGAGGGCATCTCGCTGCAGGTCGGCGCCGGCGAGCTGGTCTGCTTGCTCGGCGGCAACGCGTCGGGCAAATCGACCACACTCAAGACGATCCTCGGCATCGTGNNTTGCTGGACGGCGAGGAGGTCAACCACCTCGGGGTCCCGGCGCGCATCGCCCGCGGCCTCGCGATCGTGCCGGAGAACCGCCGACTGTTCGGCCAGCTCACGGTGCTCGAAAACCTCGAGCTCGGTGCAACGCTACGCAAGGGAGAGGACCTGAAGGAGGACTTCGAGCGCGTGTACCAGCTCTTCCCGCGTGTGCACGAACGGCTCAAGCAACTCGCCGGCACGCTGTCNNGCAGCAGATGCTGGCGATCGGCCGAGCGCTGATGTCGCGCCCACGCCTGCTGCTGATGGACGAGCCCTCGATGGGCCTCTCCCCCGCCCTCGTTCAGCAGAACTTTCAGATCATCAAGCAGGTCAACGAAACCGGCGTCGCGATGCTGATGGTCGAGCAGAACGCGAACATGGCGCTCAGCATCGCCGACCGCGGCTACGTCCTCGCCACCGGCGAGCTGGTCCTCGCCGACACCGCCGCGAACCTGCTCGCCAGCGAGGATCTCAAGCGCGCCTACCTCGGGCACTGACGTACAATCCGCCCTCTCCGGGCGCGTAGCTCAGCGGGAGAGCGCTCGCTTCACACGCGAGAGGTCGCTGGTTCGAAACCAGCCGTGCCCATGGAAAAGACCTGCAAAATAGCTATATTTGCCAGATCGTACTCCGGTTTGATCAGATGGTCTACTCCGGTTTGATCGGCTAGTTTACTCCGGATTGGTCGGGATGGTGCTGTAAGCTGGCTTTATGGCGCTGATCCCGCGAGGCATTGAGCCGGAGCTGCGGGACATCCTGAGCGTGAGCCGGGCCGCGGCGATCACCGGACCCCGCCAGGCCGGGAAGAGCACGCTTGCCACGCAGCTTCAATCCGCAGGCGTCGTCCCCAACTACTTCACACTCGACGACGAGGCGACGCGCAACGCCGCCAGGGCCGATCCTGACGGGTTCGCACTTTCGTTGCCGCGTCCGGCGGTGATCGATGAGGTCCAGCGCGTGCCGAGCCTGATGCTCGCGGTCAAGCAGATCCTCGACAACGATCCCGCGCCTGGCCAGTTCTTGCTCACGGGGTCGGCCGACCTGCTCACCGCCCGCGTCGTTGCCGACGCGCTCCCGGGCCGAGTCGAATACCTGAACCTCTGGCCGCTCGCGCGGGCCGAGATCGAAGGCAAACGTGATTCGGTCATCGACGCGCTGCTCGACGGCACACCGCCACGGGTGAGCGGTGCGCCCAAGGGTCGCGCCGCGAGCGCCGAGCTCGTCGTCGCCGGCGGATTCCCAGATGCGCTGAACCGCAACCCGCGCCAGCGTGCACGCTACCTTCGGTCGTATGTCCAGGCGACCCTCTCGCGCGACCTGCCGGAGATCGGCGGCGTTCGCGTCGATCCATCCAAACTCGAGCAGCTGCTGCGGCTGCTCGCCGCCCGCACCAGCAGCATCGTCAACTATGCGGCCCTCGGCCGAGAGCTCGCACTCGACGAGAAGACCGTCAAGGCGCACGTCGAGCTGCTCGCTCAGCTCTTCCTCCTCCACCGCCTGCGGCCGTGGTCGGCGAACCTCGGTGCGCGGCAGGTCAAGACACCCAAGCTGCTGCTCACCGACACGGGACTCGCGGCCGCGCTCGTAGGCGTCGACGCGGCCCGCTACTCGGCACCCGACCAAGGAGCGCTGGCGGGCGGCCTGTTCGAGACCTTCGTCGTGATGGAGCTCATCAAGCAAGCCAGCTGGAGCACCACCCCCGTCGAGCTGTTCTTCTACCGCGACACCGACAAACGCGAAGTCGACCTCGTCGTCGAATCCGCCTCCGGCGACGTTGTCGCGATCGAAGCGAAGGCCGCAGCAGCCACGACCGCGTCCGACGTGCGCGGGCTACGCGTACTTCGCGACAAGCTCGGTGAGCGCTTCAAGACGGGCGTCGTCGTCTACTCAGGCGAGCACACGCTCCCGATCGAAGACCGGATCTGGGCCCTACCCATCTCCGGCCTTTGGACGTAAAGGGCGGACTGTCTCTCGCGGCCGGCGGCGTGAGCGCTTCCGCAACCCCTGGCGGAGCGAGCGTGAGCCGACGTTCGCGCCACACGCCTGGAAGTCGTCCTTTGCGCAACTCTGGGTTGCGGGCGGTGGCGCGCTCGCTTCGCGGTCGCGAGGGGGCGTGCTACCTGGCCGGTCTCCGGTCGAGGCAGGTCCGGCTAATGCTCTGGCCGGGAGGGTCACGCCGTCTTGCGTTGCTGCTGGGCCTCTTCGGCGGCGGTGCAGCGCGCGCAGCGCAGCTTGCGCGCGGGGGCAGATGCGGGAACGGTCCGGTTGATGACCATGTGGAACGTGAGGTATTCGTCGGTTGCGACGACGTGTTTGGCGCACTGTCCGGCGCCGCAGCGTCCGCACACGGCAACGGCTGGCGTCTCGTCGGGGTGGCAGTCCAGGCAGTTCATTGGGTCTGCGCGGGCTCTGCGGCGGGCGTACACAGGGGGTCGGGGAGCGGTGTGATCGCGACCGACTCCTGAGGCCACCAGCGGGGGCGCAGCCACAGCGCGACGTAGACCAGTGTGATGAGGACTGGCACCTCGATCAGCGGCCCGACGACTCCGGCGAGTGCTTGTCCTGAGCTTGCGCCCCACACGCCGACCGCGACGGCGATCGCCAGTTCGAAGTCGTTGGAGGCGACGGTGAATGCCAGTGTCGCGGTCCGCGGGTAGCCGAGGTGCATCGCTCGGCCGATGAGGAAGCCGACCGTCCACATGCCGGCGAAGTAGGCGAGCAGCGGCAGGGCGATGCGCGCGACGGTGAGCGGCTGGGCGGTGATGTGGTTGCCCTGGATGGCGAAAAGCAGCACGATCGTGAAGAGCAGCCCGTAAAGCGTGATCGGCGCGATACGGGGGATCACGGTGGACTCGAACCAGTCGCGGCCGTGCGTGCGCAGTCCCCAGCGGCGCGTTAGGTAGCCGGCCGTCAGCGGGATGCCGAGGAAGATTAGGGTGGTCCGCCCGACCTCCCAGATGCCGACGTGGAAGCCCTGGTTGTTCAGGCCGAGCAGGTCAGGCAGCGCGTTGAGGTAGAACCAGCCCAGCAGCGCGTACGCCACGACCTGGAAGATCGCGTTGAAGATGACCAGGACCGCGGCGCGGTCGGTGTCGCCGCCGGCCAGCTCGTTCCAGACGAGCACCATCGCGATGCAGCGCGCGAGGCC
>PMKB01000200.1 GCA_003157595.1 Solirubrobacterales bacterium | reverse complement strand
GCCGCGGATCACCGCGCCCAGGCAGACGACCCCGTCGAAGCGCCCGCTGGCCGCCGCATACTGCGCGGCCGCCGCCAGCTCGAAGGCGCCCGGCACGTCGAACACCTCGACCGCGCAGTTGTGCTCGTCGAGCACCGCGCGCGCGCCGGCTTCGAGCCGCGCCGCGAGATCCTCGTAGAAGCGTGCGACCACCAGCGCATAGGTCGCCATCAGTGCTCGCCGGGGCGCTTTGACTCCTGCGCGCGCTCGTGCAGGCGCAGTTCGGCGTCGACGTCGAGTCCCTGGTGGTGGAGCGTGTGCCCAAGCTTCTCCCGCTTCGCGCGCAGGTAGGCGACGTTCTCGGGATTCGGCGCCTCCTCGATCGGGATCTGGTCGGTGACCGAGAGCCCGTAGCCCTCGAGTGCACGGATCTTCTTCGGGTTGTTGGTCAGGATGCGAATCGAGCTCAGCCCGAGGTCGACGAGGATCTGCGCGCCGATCCCGTAGTCGCGCAGGTCGGCGGNNCGCAGGTCCGCCGGCAGCCCGAGACGCTCGTTTGCCTCGACGGTGTCGAGACCCTCCTCCTGGAGCTTGTAGGCACGCAGCTTGTTCAGCAGGCCGATCCCGCGCCCCTCCTGCGCGAGATACAACAGCACGCCCTCGCCCTCCTTCTCGATCCTGTTCAGCGCCGACGCCAGCTGACCGCCGCAGTCGCAGCGCTCGGAATGGAAAACGTCGCCCGTCAGGCATTCCGAGTGGACCCGCACGAGCACGTCGGTCTTGCCCGCGATTTCGCCCTTGACGAGCGCGAGATGGTGCTTGTCGTCCACGAACGACCGGTATCCGACCGCCTCGAAGACGCCGAACGAGGTCGGCAGGCGGGTCGAGACGACGCGTTCGACGAGCCGGTCGCGCCGCCGGCGGTAGACGATCAGGTCCTTGATCGTGACCATCTTCAGCCCGTGCCGCTCGCAGTAGACGACGAGGTCGGGGACGCGCGCCATCGAACCGTCGTCGTTCATCACCTCGCAGATCACGCCCGCCGGCACCAGGCCGGCCAGGCGCGCCAGGTCGATGCTCGCCTCGGTGTGCCCGGTGCGCTCCAGCACGCCGCCGGATTTCGCCTTCAGCGGGTTCACATGGCCCGGCTGCACGAGGTCGCTGGGACCGCTGCGCGAGTCGATCGCGACCTGGATCGTGTGCGCCCGGTCGTGCGCGGAGACGCCGGTCGTGACGCCCTCGCGCGCCTCGATCGTGACCGTGAACGGGGTCTGCATCCGCGACTCGTTCTTCGGCGTCATCAGGTCCAGCCCGAGCTCCGTGCAGCGCTCCGGCATCAGCGCGAGGCAGATGAAGCCGCGCGCCTGCTTGGTCATGAAGTTGATCGCCTCCGGCGTGACGAACTGCGCTGCCATCACCACGTCGCCCTCGTTCTCGCGGTCCTCGTCATCGCAGACGACGACCATCTTGCCGCGGCGGATCTCCTCGATCGCCTCCTCGATCGTCGAGAACGGGCTCTTGGACGCCTCCGCGCTCACCGGCTCACCAGCCGCTCGAGATGCTTGGCCATGATGTCCACCTCGACGTTCAGCAGCGCTCCGACGGCCGCCTCGCCGAGCGTCGTCGACTCGCGGGTCGCCGGGATCAGCGCGACGGTCACGGTCGAGGCGTCAACCGCGGCGACGGTCAGGCTGACGCCGTCGAGCGCGATCGAGCCCTTCTCGACGACGTAGCGCGACAGCCGCTCGTCGATCGTGACCTCGATCTCGCCGCCGTCGCGGCAGGCGCGCACCTCGCCGACGCCGTCGACGTGGCCGAGCACCACGTGACCGCCGAGCCGGTCGCTCAGCCGCAGCGGCAGCTCGAGGTTCACGCGCGAGCCACCGGTGAGCTCGCCGAGCGTCGTGCGTCGCAGCGTTTCGGACACGACGTCGGCGCGGAAGCGCCCACCGTCGACCTCGCGTGCGGTCAGGCAGGCGCCGCTGACGGCGATCGAGTCGCCGGGCTCAAGCTCCTCGGCGATCGGCGAGGCGATCTCGATCAGCGCGCCCCGCTGGTCGTGCTCGACGCCGACCACCTCGCCCACCGCCTCCACCAGCCCGGTGAACATCACCACTCCCGCAGTCGCGCTGAGATCAGCAGATCCTCGCCGACCGGCTCGCAGTCGAGCGTCAGGGCGCTGATCGCCTCGGCGATCCGCTCGACGCCCTCGCCCTCGAGCGGATCGCGCGCGCTGCGCCCGCCCAGCAGCATCGGCGCGAGGAACAGGCGCACCTCGTCGATCTCACCGGCGTCAAGGAACGCGCCGGCCAGATGCGGGCCGCCCTCGAGCAGGATCGACGCGATCCCGCGCGAACCGAGCTGATCGAGCGCTGCACGCACGCGCGCCGGCTCGTTCTCGCCGGTCGCCACCAGCACCTCCGCCCCCGCAGCCTCCAGCGCGTCGGTCTCGGAGCGCGCCGCGGCCCGTGAGACGACGACGATCAGTGGCACATCGGCAGTCAGGCAGACCAGCTGCGAGGACACCGGCAGCCTGGCGAGCGAGTCGAACACCACCCGCCGCGGCTGGCGGTGGACGTGCTCGACGCGCGCGGTGAGCTGCGGGTCGTCGGTCAGCGCGGTGCCGATGCCGATCGCGACGGCGTCCACAGAAGCCCGCCAGTGGTGCGCAAGCTCGCGGCTCTCCACACCCGAGATCCACTTCGAGTCCCCGTCGCGCGTGGCGACCTTGCCGTCGAGCGTCATCGCCGACTTGAACAGGATCCACGGCCGCCCGGTGCGAGCGTGTTTGCGGAAGGCCTGATTGAGCAGCCGCGCGGAGTGGGCCAGCTCGCCGTCGGCGAGCACGATCTCGACGCCCTCGTCGCGCAGGATGCCGAGCCCACGGCCCGACGCCTTCTCGGTCGGGTCGTCGCTCGCGACGACGACGCGCCTGATGCCGGCGGCGAGGATCGCATCGGTGCACGGCGGCGTTGCGCCGTGGTGGCAGCACGGCTCGAGTGAGACATACAGCGTGGCGGCGGCGAGGTCGCGTCCACCGCAGGCGCCGATCGCGTTGACCTCGGCGTGCGGACCGCCCAGCTCGTCGTGCCAGCCCTCGCCGAGCACGGTGCCGTCGATCGCGACCACCGCCCCCACCACGGGGTTGGGGTTCGCGCGTCCGATGCCGTTGCGAGCGAGCTCGATCGCGCGCGCCAGATGCGCGCGGTCGGTCTTGGTGGCGGCTTGCATCCCACTTGAAGCATACGGCGCGCCCGCACCGCTTCGACTTCGCGCTCAGGGCAGCCTGCGGTGCTTGCCGCTGTGCTTGGAGGGGGCCCGCCTGGCGCTCGCGCAAGCACCTCCGTGCAGGCGCCAGACCGTCACGAGCGGCCCCGGGCGCGTGTAGGCGATCGGGTAGTAGTCAAACGACCAATCGAAGTTGAACGGCAGCGACGAGGTGGCTCGCGTGTACGGCGACGCGCTGAACACCGGCGTGCCCTGCGCGGCCAGCGTGGCGTAGTAGGCGAGCGCCTTCGGCACCGCACGGGGGTCGGCGACCGCGCGTCCCTCCGCGATCGAGCCCGTCACCACCCAGCAGTAGCCGTCGCGTTCATACAGGCCCACCAGCGCGGGCGCAAGCGTTCGCTCGTAGTCCTCGAGCTTGACCTTCCTACCCGCCAGGACGTACAGGATCCCGCGCGGCCCGACGTGTGTGAGGAAATCCGGGAACGCCGACCAGCGCCCCGCCCAGTTGTTCGGGGCCCGGCTCGAGTTGGGGGCGATCGGCTCGACGACGATCTTCGCTTTGGGCGGAATGTGCACGACCATCCACGCGCGCGTCAGCGCGCGCGTGTCGACACGCGAGTTCACCAGGGCCGAGTGGACGCTGTAGAGGAGGCCCTGCCCGCACAGCACCACGCCGGCCGCGAGCAGCAGCGCGACGGCC
>PMKB01000213.1 GCA_003157595.1 Solirubrobacterales bacterium | reverse complement strand
GAGCGCTCCGCTCGGCAGGATGCACTCGTGCATACCTCGACGGAAGCTTCATCACGACCAAGGAGCACCCCGGCGATTTCGACGGCTGTTGGGAGCCGCACGGCGTCGATCCCACGGCGTTGGATGTCGTCCTCCTGGACTTTAGGCGAGGTCGCGCCGCTCAGAAGGCGAAGTACGGCGGAGAGCTCTTCATTGCGAACGCAACCGCCGGCCCAGCCGGAACTGCGTTTCTTGATTTCTTACAGACAGACAAAGCGACGGGCGACCGGAAGGGCATCGTCGCGATCGACCTCGGAGGTCTTCCATGATCACCAATCAACGCCAGCACCGCATTACCAGAAGCCAGATGAAGAATTTCCACGACGCGATCGCCCGTGCCGAGCATGATGGGCCCACGCCTGGCGTGGATCGTCGGTTGCACGTCGCGATGATCGATGGCATGCGCAGTCAACTCGAGGACCTTCGCGGTGAGGTGAGTGAGTACGAGGCCTTGCGCGAAGGAAGGATCAAGAAGCGCGTCTTTCATTCGCTTCTTGAGATCCCAAGAGCCCTCATCGAGGGTCGCATAGCTCGAAGACTCACGCAGCGAGAACTCGGCGACAAGCTGGGGATACCGGAGCAGCAGGTGCAGCGGTACGAGCGGACGGGTTACAGCGGGGTGAGTATCGCCCGGCTCCAGGAGGTGGCTGACGCCCTCGAAATCAGGGTCACAAAGACGGTGGAGTACGACGTCAAGCGGCCAAGACGCGGGGTCACGCGCGCACGAGAAAGGCCGAGAGGCGCGCGCCGTGCAGCAGCAGGAACCAAGACGGGCACGATGGCAATCATTGAGAAAGGAGATACGGCCATGGCAAGTAGCAGCAAGACCGGAAAGGCCGCAGCATCCGCAGCCGGGAAGACGCTGCGATCGAAATCGGCAAGTAGCGCAGCGAAGAAGGCCGCAGCGTCCGATCTGGCACAGGTCGGCAATCGGAAGGTGACCAGTAAGACCGCAGCTTCGGCGGCCGGTAAGACCCTGGCGTCGAATGCCGCCAGCAAGACCGCAAAGAAGGCGGCAGCGTCCGATCTCTCGCAAGCGGCGCGGAAGAAACGCTGAACTCGTGCAGGGTCGCGCCCTGGGTGTAGGGCCGACACCCGCCGGCGCGAGCCTGCCGACCGCTGCATCTAACCCGCGGGTATGAGCTCTGGCGAAGTGGGTAGGCCCACTTTCTCGGACGCTGGTGGCCCGCGTCAGGGCCTCGGTGGGGCTGAGCTCAACTCAACACCGCGTGTCTCGTCTGGACACCGTATGGACACCGAACTCCGTCGACAGAAGCCGACGCGCGCCGCCACGCGAGACAGCTGACCTCGTGTTTGCAGGGAATATGAGGGCTGCACGCCAGGGTCAGTCCTCCCCAACTTCCATGGTAAGGAAGGGGTCAACGGTTCGAGTCCGTTAGAGGGCTTGGGAGGTTTGCCTGCTCAGAGGGCACTTTGGGATCCCCTGGATCGGCTGTCGAGGCCGAAAGCAGGGTTTGGAAGCCATTTGGAAGCCATCTGGGGTCACGGTCTTCGCCACCTGCCGCCGATTTGCGCCCGCATTCTCCCGGCGTTCTCCGCGACGTTCGTGTGCGCAGATATGCGCGCGTGGCGCTTGAAATTGGGGCCGGGTCCGGTGAGCGCCCGCCCACACTGACCACTTTTCAAGTAGGAAAGGGGTCAGCAGCACCGAGCAGCGCGCGTGAGCGCCTCGAGAGCCAGTGACGACGCGATGTTGATTGTCGGGACTGCCTCCCGAAACCTGCTGCAGCGATCGCGGGAGCCCGCTCGGTCCCTTGGGCGGCTAGCTCGGGGCGTTGAGTTGTGCGCGCAGCCAGTCGGCCATGGCCGACTCGTCCCACTCGCCTGAGGCGATAGCGAGGACCGCGTGCTCGGCGGCGTCGACGGTTGGTGGCGTGGTCCAGGTCCAGCCGTTCGTCTCGATGAAGACGCGTAGCGTGACCCAGGCGGCGCGCTTGTTGCCATCCGGCAGCGGGTGGTTCTTGGCGAGGTGGAGGACGAGCACAGCGGCCTTGTCCACGAACTCAGGGTAGAACTCGACCTCGCCGAAGCCTGCAGCCGGGGCGTGCAGGGCAGAGTCGGCGAGATCCAGTTTCGCGACGCGCATCAGCGTGTCGACTTCGAGGCCGGTGACTTCAGCGGCGATCGCGACGTAGTCGACCAGGTCGACGTACGCGACGCTCACTTGGCGAGGCGTTCGAGCAGCTCGCGATCCTCCGCGATGATGCGCTGCAAACGCGCCTTGAACTCCGGGTCGCTGCGGCGCCGCTCGACGGCCTCCTTGAGCGCCAGCTTGACCGTCTCGTTCAGGCTCATGTCCTCCGCACGCGCGAGCGCCTCGGTGTCCGCCGCGAGCTCGCTATCGAGCCGCACAGTCAGATTCTTCGCCATAGCCGCATAGTAGCATGGTGGCACTCGGCCTATGGGCTCCCAGCTGCTGCGCGTGCGAAAAGGCGACGCCACCCGGCTCTCGGCAGACGACTCCTCCACCCTCGACCCAGAAGCGCGTCGGGTGCGGTGGTGGCGTACTGCTCCTCGTCCAACTCGGGCGTCTCGTTGGCGACGCCGGCCACCTGGTTTCCGCGCCAAGCGGGACCCGGGGAGTCGCGGGCGAGATGCCCGTACGACAACGAAGGCGGGCCTGCGTTGGTCGGCGCGGGCCGACCCCCCCGGACTGTGGCTCCTCCGCAGCCATTGCGCTAGCGCGATGTCCGCCGCCGGCCGGTCGCGCTTCAGGCAGGCAGGGTTGTGGTGAGCGCTGCAGCGCAGCACGGCACGACCCTCGCCGGCGACTTGGGTCGCTGGCCAACCGTCTGTCAGCCGGACGATCCGGCGGCCTCGAAGCGCAGTCCGTTGACGAGGATCGCGACCATCCGCCGGCTCTGGTCGATGTCCGGCTCTCCGATCGGCCGACACAGATTGGCGACGGCGAAGAGGAGCTCGTCGGCGCTGACCGCGGCTCGGATGTCGCCTGAGG